>CAYNBB010000001.1:0-82160 GCA_964395655.1 uncultured Azospirillaceae bacterium
CGGGTCAAGCCCGAGGAAGACGGTAAAAAAAGGAGCTTCTCAGCACGAGGACGACGGTAGAGGTAAGAATGTCATTCCGGCGAAGGCCGGAATGACAAAAGGGGCGATCGATTCACAAAACAATCTGTTCGATTTTGAGCGCCAGACCTGTTTTGTCGTCGGTTTCAACATAGGTTCCGCGCAAAGTTCCGGGACCGCGTCCGGGAATCAGCTTGCCGCCGCTGAATTTGCGACACAAACGCTCAATCGGCGTTTCTTTCTCAAAGCCGATGACGCCGCCGTAATCTCCGCACATTCCCGCATCGGTCTGATAGGCGGTGCCGCCCGGCAAAATCATACAATCGGAAGTCGGAACATGGGTATGCGAACCGATGACGGCGGAAACCCGACCGTCAAGATAGCGGCCAAAAGCTATTTTTTCGGCCGTAGCTTCGGCATGAAAATCTACGAATATCGCATTAATATTGCGCCCCAGCGCATAAAGCCGAAGCAGCTTGTCCATCGCCTGAACCGGGCAGTCGACCGCCTCCATAAACAAACGACCGACCACCTCGACCACCAAAATCTTTCTGCCGTCGGGCAGCTCGATTTCACGAGAGCCTTTTCCGGGAAGCGTCTCGGGATGATTAAGCGGCCGCACAATCTGCCTGCATTCGTCAAGATACGGCACAATTTCACGCTGATTCCAAACATGATCACCGGTTACAATCGCCGTGACGCCTTTTTCAAAAAAATCGCGGCAAATGCCGGGCGTGCAGCCGAAACCATGCGCCGCATTGTCAACATTGACAATCAGAACATCATAATTATAAAGCTCTTTAAGTTTGGCAATGTTATTCATGACAGCTTCCCGTCCGGGACGAGCCACCACATCTCCGCAGTAAACGATCTTCACTTTGCTTTCCCTGAATTGTTTTTGATTTATAAATAAAGGAAAACCCCGCTGAAGTCAACGGGGTTTAACCTTAAGTCATGCGAGTGAAACCATTTAGCCGTATATTTACATTCTTATCGAACCGCTTCTCAATAAAGTGGGCATCGTATAAATAAACCACGATTTATTCAGTGACAATTCCCGAAAACATAATGTTGGCTCGGAAGATCTGCGGAAATACGAACTACGCAGTTTCCCTCTTAATGACTTAAGGTTACAATAAATTTAGTTCGTTTGCAAGCAAATTCAACTTTTCATCCAGAGATTTCAGCTTTCCGGAAATCGCTTCGTCCAATTCGAGGAGATGCTTATTATCAATATTCTGCTCCCGCTCATGCTCCCCGCCTTTCTTACCTTTCTTGAGTTCGGAAAGTTCGTCGGCCAGCACCAGCCCGACCATGGCCAGCAACATGTTCTCATTCACCTGTTGACTGCCTCCGGTCAGAGCCCGCGCCTTTTCGTCAAGAACGCCTGCCAGCTGATAAATCCTGGCTTCCTGGCCGTCTTCGCAGGCGACGGCGTATTCACGCGAATTAATCGTTATCGTTACCTGTGCCATTGTTTTCCAATATCTCGTCCAGACGGCCGATGATGCCGTCGATGTTGTCCAAAACGTCGGCCGAAGCGGCGCGCAGCCCTTCAAGCCGTTTGTCTTTTTCCTGCAACTGCAACCGCTGTTTTTGCAGCGTGTCGGCAATCAGCTGCCGTTTGTTTTTGAGAGCCGCATCAAGCCGGATGACCGTTTCGCTCAGGTTTCCAAGCGCCTGAGAGGTCTTGGCAAATTCAAAAATTTTGTCCGTCATTGCAGATTTTGCTTTCTTAATTTCAAATCTTCCCTTATTATCAGCGCATAATAAACAACTCTTCACTTTTTACAAGAGAAAATAAAATTATGCCGAAGATTATCCTCAACATAAATTCCGCCACCGACAAAATCTATGCCGACGACAACATCTGCTGCTATCTGGCCGACGCTTCTCTGCCGGCGGAAATCCTCGAAAACTGCCGCAAAACCGGGAAAATTGTGTTGCTCGACGGCGCCAACGCCGCCGGGGTATGCAAAAGCCTCGGGCTGGACGGGATCGTAATCGAGCCGAATCCTCAAGAACCTCTCAAAGCGCAAATCAAAAAAGAACTGGCCGCCGCCGGCGTCGAAAAGACATTCGGCATCGTTATTCCGGCACGCCGCCACGAGGCGATGCTCGCCGGCGAAACCGAACCGGATTTTGTGGCTTTTAAATTTACGCCCGAAAACGCAGCCTCGGCCGCTGAAGTCATCAAATGGTACAATGAGCTGTTTCTGATTCAGGCGGCGGCCGATCTCCGCGACGGTTTGCAGGACATCCGCGAAATCGACACCGATTTTGTGATAATAAATTCGCGCGATTATAAAGATTTTGGTTGCTAAAAAACAAAGTTTATATTAGTTTGCCTATAAAACGATTTGACATTTGAGACGATTAAACAAGGAGAAGAAAGAATGAAACAACAGGCAGGTTCAATCAGAATTGGATGGGTTATCGAATACAAGGGAAAACCCTGGACCGTCATCAAGACCAATTTTGTCAAGCCCGGCAAAGGCGGCGCCTTTATGCAGGTCGAAATGAAAGCTGTTGAAGAAGGAACCAAAACCAACGAAAGATTCAGAACCGAAGACATGGTCGAAAAAATGATGGTCGAGACCAAAGACTGCCAGTTTTTGTTTGAAGACGCCACCGGTCTGACCTTTATGGAAAGTGACACTTTCGAGCAGTTTACCATGCCGGCCGACATTTTGGGCGACTCGCGTCCGTTTTTGACCGACGGCATGGAGGTCAAAGTCAGCGTCATCGACGGCAAGCCGATCTCTGTCGAATTGCCGTTGCAGGTGGTCTGTACCGTTGTTGAAACCGAACCGGTCATGAAAGGCCAGACGGTTACCTCTTCTTACAAACCCGCAATTCTGGACAACGGCGTCCGTATCGGCGTACCGCCCTTTGTCGGACAGGGGGATAAGATCGTCGTCGCCACGGCTGACGCGTCTTATGTGGAGAGAGCCAAATAATGTCTTATATTTCCACCAATCTGAATTTTCTGATGACGGCGGTCAAGAAAGCTGCCGGTTCCCTGTCCCGCGACTTTAACGAAATTGAGCAACTGCAGTCTTCCCTGCGCGGACATCAGGAATTTTCTAAAGCCGCCTATGCCCGCGTCAGCAAAGATTTGCGCACTGAACTGCAAAAAGGGCGCCCGAACTATGCGGTTGTCTCCGGAGCCGAAAATGCGCCGGCCAAAGCGCCGTATTTTCTGATCTGCCCGCTGGACGGCCTGCTCAATTTTATGCACGGCATTCCGTATTTTGCGGTTTCGGCCGCGGTTGTCGAAAATGATGTCGTTACCGCGGCGGCCGTTTATAATCCGGCCACATCCGACATGTATTTTGCCGAAAAAGGCAAAGGCGCGTTTAAGGAAGGATACCGCAACCACGAACGTTTGCGCGTATCGGTTCGCAAAGACATGACCGATGCTTTGGTCGGCGCCAAAGATTCCGCGTTGCAGTATTCGACGGCCGGCATCAGAGTCAGCGGCTGTCTGAGCCTGGATTTGGCATATACCGCATCCGGCAAGCTTGACGCGGTTGTCAGCGCCGACAATACGCCCGACACCATTGCCGCGGGTATGTTACTGGTTAAAGAATCCGGCGGCTCGGTTTACGAATTGAACCAAAAAGACATCCGCAGCGAAGATCCGGCTTCGATTCTGGCCAGCGGAAATGTCATTGCGGCCAATGCCGTTTTGGGCAAAAAAGTGCATGAGTTGCTAAACAAATAGTCTGAACACAAAAAGGGGGAAAAATGCGCGGAATAGTTATTGCTTCGGCAGCGGCGTTTTTGATGAGCACCGCGATTGTTCATGCTCAGGAAAATTCGGTTTACGTTAACTTGTCTGTATTGAACGCCCTTGACGCCGATCCCGCGGTTGAACCGGCCGCGCCGCTGTTCCCCGTCATCAAAGCTCAGCCCAAGGCAAAAAAAGCCGCAGTGCCCCAAAAGGCTCGCAAAAAAGCGCCCGAAACAGCAACCAAAGTTAAGGTAACGGTTTCCGAACCGAATAAGCCGGCAACCAAACAAATCGAAAAGGTTTCCGAACTGTCCGAACCGACATCCGCTTCCGCGGCGAAGCCCGAACAACCGGCGCCCATTCCTTTTGTAGAAAGCACGGACGACGTGATTGTCGTCGATGTCGAACCGGTCACCGCAGACAAGGTGAACGGTATTGCGAACACCCCCTCAATGTCAACCGACGATGCGGCGCCGGGTTCCGAAGTCCTTGTTAAAACAGAAACGGTTCAGGCTCCCGCTGCCGCAGAAAAAGCCGAAACCGACGATGCTTCTCCGGCTGCGCCGCAGCAGTTGCTGATAGACACAAATGTTGCTCCGTCTGCCGTTAATTCCAAAATTATTTTTGCCGAAGAAGAAACGACCTTAAATGATGCTCAAAAATCTCAGATTGATGCGGTCATCAGTTCTTATACCGATGCCGCCAACAACAAAATCGCCATTTATTCCTACAATCTGGATGACGGCGTCGACACCTTTCGCAAAAAGCGCCAAAGCCTCAACCGTGCGGTAGAAGTCCGCAGTTACCTGTTGCAAAAAGGCTTCAAAAACTTCAGCATCAAAGTGCTGAATGTCGACGGCAGTTCCGACAAAATTAATTCGGTGGAGCTTGAAGAACTCAAATAAATAAAAAAATGTTTAAATAATGCTTGCGTTATTCAAACGAGTAATGTATAAGAGCATAAAAATTATGCAATAATTGAACGAGTTTAGGAGTTTTATAAGATGAAAAAAGGTATTCATCCTGATTATCATAACATTACTTATGTAATGACTGACGGTGAAAAACGCACAGTCAGAAGTACCTGGGGCAAAGAAGGCGATGTTATGAATCTTGAAGTTGATCCCAAGTCTCATCCGGTATGGACCGGTGTTCGCCGTTTGGTTGATACGGGCGGTCAGCTTTCTAAGTTTAAGAACAAATTCGGCGCTTTCGGTCTCAATACCGGTGATTAATTACCGTAGCCGTTTTTTAAGAACTTACGATTTATTAACCTGCATCTTATATTATAAGATGCAGGTTATTTTATACGCGAGGTATCAGAAATGAAAATTGCCCATTATGAAGTTTATGCCGACAAAGGCGACGGCTGGAAACTTCAGGAACGTTTTGCGGCAGAACAACGACAGGACGCATTTAATCTTGCCAAAGAACATGAGCAGGATAATCATCGCGTCAAAATCATCAAAGAAATCTTTGACGTTACGGACAACTCATATCAGGAAAGCGTCGAATACGTCAGTAATCTTAATCGCAAGAAAGCCCTCAAAGGGGGCGGCTTTGCGGCTGAAGACGACGGCATACCCGTTTCCGAAGGCAAACGCATTACTTATACCGGAGGTCAAAACACTGTAGCCGGCGTCATGCTCAAAATTGTCTTATTAATCTTCCTGAGCCTTATCTTTGCAAATCTTTTTGTCAGTTTGCTGTTCCCGCTGCTGGAAATTTTTATTGAAGAAGAAAACAGCAGTTCGGTCTTGTTCAGCGTATTTTTCGTCGTCTTTCTGGCGATGGCGATTCCTTTGCTGCTCAAAAGCGTGCCGTGGTACGTATGGGTCAGCGACGGCACGGACAAACGCGGCAAAAACGTTAAGGAAAAAGGATTTTATGATCAGGCCGAATATCTGATTAAGGCCTATAACATTAACAATTCCGATCCGATTACGGCTTCTGCCTATCCGGAGGCGCCGATTGAATACAAACATCACATCATCTCGTTTCTGAGCGAAATGCTTTCCAAACTCAAGTCTCCGACGGTTTTGCAAGACAGCTTCAACCGGTTGGGCGTTAAACTGCTGGTTTTCGGCGGCTGTCTGGAATTGGCCAGATACAGCAGACTGACACTTCCGGAAGCTAATTCTCTTTTGTATGACGCATTTAAAATCACCGACGGAGACAAAGCCGACCTGGAAGCCTTTTATGAAGCAAAACGCAGCTACAACGACAACAAAATCGCCATTCTGCTGACCGGTATCGGCGCCTATCTGATGGCTCATGTCGTCAATGGCCGCGAAATGCCATCGGAAGCACTCAACATTGCCTTTGGCAAATGGGAAAAACAGAACTCCAATCCGCAAAACGATCCTGTTTTACCGGAACCAGAGGAAGAAGAACCCAAAGAAGGCGAATTTACGCATAACTGCATGGTCAGTCTCAAAAGCGATCTTAAGTTTCTGGACACCTCCGTTCCGAACCACGAAGCTGCAGCAACGCAAATCAGCGAGGGCATTCGCACCATTGTTTCCAATCTGGTCGGCAAATATAAAGGTTTTGACGTAATCGAGGCCGGCGGCATCACTTCAATCCGGTTTCGCAAATTAAACAATGCGCTGCGTTTTTGCGAAGAGTGTCTCAAAGACATCGGCACCTATCATGATGAAATTGACAGCGATAACATGATTATGCGCAACTGTTGCGCCGTTACCGCCGACGATACCAGAGACGATCCCAACCTCAACAACTTTTTGAAAGACATGTTTGAACATATTTACAACAACGAAATTGTCATGACAAAAGAGGTTCAGGAACATCTGGACGGAAGCGATTACAAACTTGAATATCTCGGCGAAAAAAACTTTCAGCAAATCGGACGATCGGTCGAATTGTATAAATATCTCGTCTAAGTTAGTTTTCTTACATTTATTGCGGGTTTTCTTGAAAAAAACACTTGTATATTCTCTCAAGAAAAACTATCCTGAGGCTAGTTTAGATTATGAAAGCAAGTTTTAAGACAGAGAAAGGATAAAAATATGACTGCACCTCTTATGCCTCGAGCAACCGCAGTATGGCTGGTTGAGAATACCACTCTGACGTTTCGTCAGATTTCGGTTTTTTGCGAGATTCATGAACTCGAAATTCAGGCTATTGCCGACGGCGACGTTTCCAGCAATATTCGCGGACTGTCGCCGATTGACAACGGACAGCTGACCTGGGAAGAGATTCGCCGTTGCGAAGCCGACAACAAAGCCAATCTGGAAATCTGTCAGATGGAACGCAACGTCAAGGCCATGAACGCTAAGGCCAAGAGAGTCCTTTCTCCGTCGCAAAGACAAGACAAACCCGCCGCTGTTTTGTGGATTATCAAAAATTATCCCGATCTTAAGGACAGCCATATCTGCAAGCTTATCGGAACCACCAAACCGACGATTGAAGCCATTCGCAGCGGCACGCATAAAGACAGCGCCGTTTTGAGACCCAAAAATCCGGTAACCATCGGCCTGTGCTCGGAGGCGGATATCGAGAAAGCGATTTTGGCCGCACAACCCAAACCGGCCAAAGAAAAAAAGGCCAAAGTCAAAAAAGCTCCGGCCAAGAAAGCGGCTTCCAAAAAAGAAGCCCAGAAGGAGCCTAAAGCCAAGAAAGAAACCAAGGCGAAAACCGCTCCGAAAAAAGCGGGCAAAAAAACAACCGCAAAGAAAACGCCGGCCAAAAAGACAGCTTCTAAAAAAACGGCCAAAGACAAAAAATAACAGACAAACAAAAAAATCCCGTTCACCTAATCGTGAACGGGATTTTTCTTAAATAAGAAAGCATCCTTAAAACATTTTGAGAACATTGACCTCAAAGGTATAATTGTGGGTGTTTCCTTCGCGCCGGATAAACGCGATTTCTGCACACACAACATCGCCGTCTTTGAACGCTTCGCCGCCCGAATTAACAACGACCCCGACATGTTCCAAGATATTTTTCGGATCCTGAGCGGACGGAGCAAAGTACGGCAAGCCGTCTTTTATCTCGACCTTGTAGTTGTACCCCAGCCAATAACCTCCGGCGCGATAGCACGAGCCTTTGGCAAGCGCACCGCGAAAGACTTCATCATTACGGAACTTGTTTTTACCGTCTTTGGAAATTTTGTGCGGACCACCTTTAGCCGGCGGCTCGGCTTCGCCGCGTATCAGTTCCGCCTTTGGCCGATTGCTCTGCGAGATGAAGACAACACGCACCATCGCGCGCGGCCACGACTTCGGATAAACGGTGTTCAAGTCGCCGACCTGTCCGTCCGGAAACTGCACTTCTTTGCCGCTTTTGCCGTAAGGGGTTACGGTATAGACCTTGCCGAGCACTACCTTTCCGTACATTTTGCGCGAACCTTTTTTGAAGACTTCTTCAATCTTCTCCTTCGGCCACGAATTCAGCATATCGTTTTCGGCCTTTTCAGCTTCTGTTGCCTTGACAGAGGCCTTTTTGGCTTCGACCGACGTTTTTTCCAGCCGCCCGATCAGATAGTACTCACGGTCATCGCTCTTTTTGAGTTCGGAAACGATTACTTTGTCACGTACATCAAACATATTAAGTTCCGCTTCCGATCCTGCCGCCGGCTCATACGAACCATAAACTCCCGGCCTGTTCTCAAACTCTACGATAACCGCACGCGAGCTGATAAAACATGCGACCGCTTCCTGAGGCATCCTGCAAAACAAAAAGTCTGCCGTCAGCTCAAAGACGGGAAGACCGTCTTTAATATCAGAGACAACGACTTCCACCGCGCTGCTTTCAACCAGAATATCGGGAATTTTACCGATGATATTGCCGTAACAGCCGCCGGAAGTTTTCACTTTGGCGCCTTCGTCAGATACTGACACGATACTGCCTTTTGCGACATCGCCGACCTCAAAAAGGTCGAACATTTTTTGAAGTTTCTCAAGATCTTTCATATTTTTTTATTTTAGAAAGTTGAACAATATATACATAATCTTAATTTCAGAGTGCAGTGGTTATAGCACATTTTGTACTTTGATTCAAGAATTATTTAGACAAAATTTTCTACAAAAGAGAAGGATTATTTTTCGTAAACGGCACTGCCGAACGGAATTTCCCGGCCGATACCCTTGGCCAGAACGTTCATGCGCACGAATCCCATTTCTCCGTTGTCTATCAATATCCGCGCCCAGACGTTGTCGGGACTGTACCCGGTCAGGCGAACCGTGGTGTCGGCCGGCAGTTTTTTCAAAACGTCAAATTCGTCAGACGGACCGTACATAACGGCCGTTTCACGCTGAAGATGATACAGACGGCTCAGATCCGACCGGTTAACCGGCAGATTGTGAATCTTTCCGACCACGACGTCATCTACGGTCTGCTCTCGGTAGCCGGTATTGACTTCCTGATAATAGGCAATTTCTTTGCTGCTGCCCCACCAATTCGGCAGTTGCTTTTCGACAAGGAGTCTGCCGCCCCCCAAAACGGCCGCTACAAACAATGCAGCACTGGGAACCAAAATCTGAACCGCTTTCAGAGAAGAAAGTTTCCAGCGGTGCGGACGCGCAACGCGAATATCCGCCGCGGCAATGAAACGCTCAAGATAAATTTTCTCGCTCTCGTCGGCAAATTCAAGCGCGGCAATCGCCGATGTTACGGCCAAAGGAATGTCACCGAGTTTCTCATAAGCGACGATATTGTGAAGCAAAATCCGAAAACTCTCGGCCGCCGAAAAAGCTTTGTTGTAATTATGCCGCAACGCCCGTATATTTTTCAAGACCGCGGCCGGATGCCACCAGCCGAGCAGCCAGTTTCCGACGGCGGCTTTCGCCAGAACTTTCGGCGCGGCGGACTTTCTCAGGACTTTGAGCGCGCGGTTTTGCGAATATTTCCAAATTTTGCCGCGCACTTCGTCTATCATGAAAGCACGGACATCGGCATCGCCCTCAACATCTTTAAACGGCACGATATTTTCATACTCGGGATAAGCTGCGGCATCATAAACCATTGAAAGCAGGTCATAACGCAAACGCGCGGCCGGCTCCTTTAAAACATCATAAGCGACCGACAGCTTCTGAAATTTTTCCAGCGCCCGTTCGTCTTTATTATGATCCGGATGCCAAAACTTGGCGAGATCACGGTAAGCCTGTTTTATCTGCTCGTCTCCGGCCTGCGGCGAAATCCCCAACAACTGATAATATCCCAAAGCATCATACTTCATTTCAGATAAAAACCCCCTCCGGCAGATTGGCCGGACCGTCGGCCTCGGTTTTGACGAAAGCCTGCTTCCGGTTGACGGCAATGGTGCCTATATAGTCGACATTGTACAGCGAAGTTTTAAACAAATTGATAATATGCGAGCAAAAATCGTCGCTTTGCAAACGAGACGTGCGTACAATCAAGTCCAACCGCCGTTCTTCGGGAACCGAAAAACCGTCAAACTGAAAAGCGCCGAGTTTTGAAAAATCAGTCTCAATGATAAAACGGGTACCGCCGCTTTTACGCCTCGGCGTTTGCGGCTCGTCTTTATCGAGGTCTTTCTTGACCGCCAGTTTAAACGGTATCAGCTGCGAACCGTCAAACAACGGCATTTCGACAATCCGCCAGGACGGCGTTTCGCGCAGAGCCGAAGATGCAAATTCCTGTAAATTCTGCAAAGCCTCCTGCCCTTTGGCGCCTCCGTCCCGCAACAGGCCGATGGTTTCGGAACCGAGCCAGAGCTTGACATCACGCTCGACCGCGCCTTTGTAAAACGCATGCAAATTTGAAAGTATTGACCGATTGAACGTCGGCAACTTTTGCAGCACCGGCAAAGCCAGCTGCGGAAGTTCGCGCAACGGTTCAAAAACTTTGAGCAGATTTGTTACCGCCGTATCGCGGCTTTGCAGCAAATGCAGCAAACGGCTGACGTCAGCCTGCGGAAAAAGCGCTTCCGCCTCCGGACGCGCAAAGATTTTTTGCAGCACTTCCTCAGGCAGCGAATTGCGGGCTTCAATTCTGACATCGGAAACAGAAAGTTCCAGACCTGTCTGCGGCGGCAGGTTTAACGACGTTTCGACCGTTATCCGCCCCAGCGGAGAATTCAACTGCCGTACAGGTATCGTTTCGGCGCCGGTTCCCTGCGACACGGCAACAAACTTCTGCGCCATCAAATTTTGCAACGCTTCCGTAACCTGCTGCCTGCCATCGGCAATTTGCGATTGCGAACCGGCGTCAAGAGCGACGCCCAAATTCCGCAAGGCCGTTTTCAACGGCTGCAAGATATCGATGTCAGAACTTCCGACCACCGCCGGATTTTCAATCCGTATCGCCACAACCGAAGACGGAAGCTGTGCAATTATGCGATTCTGAAGCGCTTGCGGCAGCTTCAAATCCCGCATTGCCTGCGACGTTATCTGCTGTCCTGACAACGGCGACAGTTTAGCCTGCGGCAGACTGACATTAGTCTCTTTGACAATTGCGGCACCGCGTCCGAGTTCCGCCTCCGCGGCGGGAAGTTTTTTGTCCCAAAGGAGTTGCAACGTATTTTCGGATACGACTTTGGCAACAAACTGCCGCGTTGCCGAAGGATTCAACTTAAGCGGCAGTTTGCCTCCGGGCTCAAGCGGAATTTTCCGACTATCGCTCAGAATATTGAGCGTTATCGTCGGTTCAGAACCCTCCGTTGCTGTCGCGCCGCCGTTTATCAGCATCTCCAACAGAATCATATCATCGACCTTAATGTCGGCCGGCAACCGCGTAACGTCAATCATCACGGCTTTGTCGGCAACGCTCACAGAAGGCAAAACCTGCAAAGTCGGATTAATGACATTATCCATTGTTCAACAGCCTTTTGGCAATCGCCACCACGTCTTCGGCAGCCTCCGAATTGGGATAGCGGGTTAAAATCGTCGCCTGGTTGCGGATGGAATCACGCACCCGGGTGTCTCTTCTGATTATACCTAACAACGGCGGATTGATTTTCAAGAAATTGGCACAGGCTTTGAGCAAAATATCGTATGTTCGCTGTCCTTCGCGCACCGAATTGGCCTGATTGACCACAGCGCTGATGTCGCTTTTGGGATACTGCATAGTCATGATTTTGATAAAGGCGTAAGCATCGGTAAGCGAGGTCGGTTCATCCGTGCAGACGACAATAATTTTCTCGGCCATACCCGATAAAATTCTTACCGGCTTTTCGACTCCGGCTCCCATATCAAGGATAATCCTGTCATAGTCGGCGGCTATCGTACTCAGGTCTTCGCCCAAAATCTGCAACCGGCCGACCGGCATTGAAGCCAGACCGGCCGAGCCTGAGCGGCCGGCAATAACGTCAAAATGTCCTTTATCATAATTGTAAATAATCTGATTGAGACTTTTGACGCCGGAAACGACGCTTCCCAAATCGTCTTTGACCATCAGTCCGAGTTGAATATCTATATTGGCCAACCCCAAATCGCCGTCAAACAAAACAGTTTTTTGCCGCAACATGCTCAGAGCATGCGCCAACGTAATCGAAAACCAGGTTTTGCCGACGCCGCCTTTGCCGGAAGCCACCGCAATCATGTTTTTTCCTTTGCGCGGCGCCCGGGCTCCGACGGTCTTGGGAGCAATTTTCAACTCTTCTCTGTTTTCCATGTTTCCTCTCTTTTCTTTCCGCCGCTTAAGACAAAATCAGCTTAGCCAGCGCTCCGGCATCCAGTTCTGCCATTCCTTTGGCTATCGACGAACTGACGCTGGCGCCCGACAAAACCATGTCGCAGCAATCGGCAATACTCAAAATACTGCCGATGCGCCTTGTTAAATCGAGTCTGGTCGGCAACAGGCCTGTCGCGCCAAGCTGACCGAAAATTTCCGCAGCTTCCACCGCCTCATAGACATTGCGTCCGGCATCAAAGGTCAAAATTTTATCGCATTTGAGACTGTCGGCAAACGGTGCCACCTTGTCAAGCTCGGCTTTGACAAACGGATTGATCCCCGGCGTGTCAATCAAAATACAGCCGTATTCGGCAGCGTGATTTTTGACATAACGAAACAGCTCGCGCGCTTCCTTATAAAACAAAAAATCAACTTCCAAAATACCGGCAAAAGCCTCCAGCTGTCTGTTGGCGCCGGCGCGCGTATTGTCCGTGCTGACAACGGCGGTTTTTATTCCCTTGAATTTTGCCTGCGTGGCAATTTTGGCAATGGCAGTCGATTTGCCCGAACCGGGCGTGCCCATAAACATTTTGACGCAGGAACCGTCTTCAAACAACGGCCGATAACGAAACGTCTTTTGCAGCGCTTTTTGCAGGACAAACATATCGTCGGCGCGGCCATACTGCCGATTTGCTTCTCTGCAGGCCGACAAGACATGATATTGCACCAAGTCCAAAACGCCGTGATATTCAAGCGCTTCCCGTAACGACGTTTCGTCAAAAAAAGCCTTGGTGTCAATTTCTTTGACGCTTTCGTCCTCGGCAAAGTCAAAATCTGTCGTCTCATCCACGGCAACGGTCAAATGCAGCCGCCCCTCTACCGTTTCGTTTGACAGAATTACGGCGTCATCGCCGAGCTCGGCTTTTATCCGAGCCAGCGCTTCGGGCATTGAGGCGGCAATGACGTTTTTTATTTTCATCGGCTAGATTTGTCCTATGGTTTTGATTTTGGCCTTAGGGTGAATCTCATTCTGCGACATAACCACCGTCAACGGGCGAAAACGCTCAATAATCGAACGAACAAACGGACGAATCGACGGACTGGTAAGAATAACGCCGCTCTGCCCCTTGGCCGCCAGTTCTTCGGTAACGGTGCGAACCTTGTTGATAAATCCCTGCAGAGTGCTCGGAGCCATGGCCAGCTGACGTTCATCGCCCTCGCCGACAATGGCTTCTGCAAAAGATTTTTCCCATTCGGCCGACAGCGTAATCAACGGAATGACACCAAACTCGTTGGAATAAGCATTGGAAAGCTGCCGGCTCAAGCGAGCACGAACGTGTTCGGTTATCATCATCAGGCTGTGTGTGGTAGTAACGGCTTCGGAAATTCCCTCAAGAATAGTCGGCAAATCGCGAACGGAAACACGCTCCTGCAACAGATTCTGCAAAACGCGCTGTAATGCGCCGAGGCTGATTTTTCCGGGAATAAGCTCTTTGATGAGTTTCTGATGTTCTTTGTCGAGTTCGTCAAGCAGCTTCTGGGTTTCGGCGTAAGAAAGCAGCTCGGGCATATTGTCTTTGACCAGCTCGGTAATATGAGTGGTAACAACCGTGGCCGGATCAACCACGGTATAGCCGCGAAACATGGCTTCCTCGCGATAAGACTGGTCAACCCACATGGCCTTGAGTCCGAAAGTCGGCTCAAACGTCTGCTCTCCGGGCAGTGTTATCGGCTCGCCGCGCGGATCCATGACAAGCAACTGTGTCGGCCGCAATTCGCCTTTTCCGGATTTGACCTCTTTGATGTAAATATTATACTCGTTGGCTTCAAGCTGCATATTGTCCTGAATGCGGATCGACGGCATTACAAAACCGAGTTCGGAAGCCAGCGCGCGGCGCAAAGCCTTAATCTGGTCGGTCAACTTGCGGTTGGTTTCCTCATTAATGAGCGGCAACAAACCATAACCGATTTCCAAACGAATCAGATCAACGCGCAGGGCATTGGCAATCGGTTCGTCAGCCGTTTTGGCAAGCTTACCCTGTTTTTTCTCCTGCTCCATAACGGCCTGAGCCTGTGCCGCCACTTCTTTTTGACGTTTGTCAAGATAATATGCCGTACTCCCTGTCAGTAAAGACAACAGCAAAAACGGAATAAAAGGCGTTCCCGGAATAATGCCGAGAGCAATCGCCAAAAACGCACTCATGCCGAGCGCCTTGGGATAATTGGCAACCTGATCAAACAAGACTTTGTCGGCGGAATCGGTCATACCGGCCTTGGAAACCAGAATACCGGCGGCAACAGACACTATCAACGCAGGAATCTGACTGACCAAACCGTCACCGACCGTCAGGCGGGTATAGGTTTCGCCGGCGGCCGAAAAACTCATGTCGTTTTGAACCATGCCGATAATGATACCGGCAATGATGTTGATAAACGTAATCAGCAGACCGGCTATCGCGTCGCCGCGGACAAACTTGGAAGCACCGTCCATGGCTCCGTAGAAAGCGCTCTCTTTGCTCAAATCCTCACGACGTTTTTTGGCCTCTTCTTCGTTAATCAGTCCCGAAGACAAATCGGCGTCGATCGCCATTTGTTTGCCGGGCATGGCGTCCAAAGCAAAACGCGCGGCAACTTCGGCAATACGTCCCGAACCTTTGGTAATGACCACAAAGTTGACCAAAACCAAAATTGCAAAAACGATAACGCCGATGACAAAGTTGTTGCCCATGATAAAACCGCCGAACGCCTTAATGACTTCACCGGCGGCGTCGGGTCCCATATAGCCGCGTGCCAGAATCAACCTGGTCGACGCCAGATTCAAAGACAGGCGATACATGGTGGTAATCAGCAAGACCAGAGGAAATGCGCTGAACTCTATCGGCTTTTCGATAAAGATCGCCATCATCAGAACGATGCAGGACAACGTTATCGAAAAGGCCAAAGCCACGTCAAGCAGCCAGGCCGGCATCGGCAGAATCAAAATCACCAGCATCAGAATAATGGCGATGGCAAAGAAAAGATCACCTCGTTTGCTTGAGCCTACGAGCATATCTTTGATTGTGGTTCCCAGAGATTTTTGAAGCGGTGCCGGTGCCATAAGCTTTTATTGTCCTTGTGGTGCAGAAGGAAGATCAAAGCCTTCTTCCTGATACTGTTTGAGTTTGTTGCGCAGAGTGCGAATCGAAATACCGAGAATATTGGCGGCAGTCGTACGGTTGCCCATGGTATGTTTGAGCGTGTCGATAATCAGTTTGCGTTCCATTCCTGCAACCGTCTGACCGACGGCAGGAGTTTCCTCCTCTTTGACGGCATCGGGATTTTGCAGCATAACCGCTTCAACACCGATTTCGTCTCCGGTGCTCAATAATACGGCACGATGCATGGTATTTTCGAGCTCGCGGACATTGCCGGGCCAGAGATAATGCAACAACGCATCGGCCGCCTCTTTGCTCAAATCCTTCATCGGCAGTTCGTTGAGCTCGGAATATTTTTTGATAAAATGTTTGGCCAATACCAAAATATCGTCCGGACGGTCTTTGAGATCGGGAATATTGAGACTGATAACATTGAGGCGATAATACAAATCCTGCCGGAACGTGCCGTTGCGGACAGCTTCTTCCAGATTGCGGTTGGAAGTAGCGATAATTCTGGTATTGACTTTAATCGGCGCTTTGCCGCCGATACGGTCAATTTCCTTTTCCTGAATCGCACGCAACAGTTTGGCCTGAATGCCGATATCCATTTCAGATATTTCATCAAGCAACAGAGTACCTTCGCTCGCTTCCTCAAATTTTCCGATACGCCGCGCCACCGCGCCGGTAAAAGCGCCCTTTTCATAGCCGAATAATTCCGACTCGAGCAAAGTCTCGGGAATGGCGGCACAATTGACGGCCACAAACTTTTTGTTGGCTCGTTTTGAATTATCATGAATAAAGCGCGAGAAAATTTCCTTACCCGTTCCGGATGAGCCCGTCAACAGAACGCTCGCTTCGGACGGCGCAATCTGCTTGGCGATTTTTAAAATATTTTCGGTTTTTTTGTCGCCGTATATCAGCGCATGATTTTCACGCGTGGCCGCAGCCAGCACGGCGCCGATTAATTCCGGATCGGGAGGAAGAGGGATATATTCCTTGGCTCCGGCTTTAATGGCCTTGACGGCCAGACCGGTGTCATTGGCAACGCCGCAGGCAACCACCAAAACATTGATACGCTCCTGTTCCAGAGAAGAAATAAATTTGTGAATGTCAAGCTTGACGTCAATCATCACCAACTCGACACTTTTGCCCGAACGCAAAATCTCAAGCGCCTTCTCAACCGTAGGAGACAGACTGACCTGACCGCCCTGTTCGATAGCGATTTTGCTGGCGGCGCCGATTTGTCCGTCCAATGTTCCGACAATCAGTAACTCCATAAAGTTTCTTAACCTCTCTTCTTTTTCTGCATCATGTCCGTGCTCCGCACCGTGCTCTTAAATTTGCCCCTAATCCTCGCGTTTTACATTCGCTTGCGCTCTGCTTGCGTCGAGGATGACCCGCCCGGCGGGTGTGCGGCACCCCGCGCCAATGCTCCGCACTGTAGTCTTAAACCTGACTTGGATCCTCGCGTCTCACATTCGCTTACGCTCTGCTCGCGTCGAGGATGACATTCCCGCGTCAGTGCGGAGCACTGACAAGTTTAAATATTACTTAGCGGCAGACTTGACAATTTCAGTCATGGTAATGCCGAGCTTATCATCAACCACGACTACTTCGCCGCGGGCAACCAGATTGTTATTAACGTAGATGTCTATCGCCTCACCGACTTTGCGGTCAAGCTCTATGACAGCTCCTTTGTTCAGCTTCATTAACTGGCTGACTTTCATCTGAGTTTTGCCGAGAACGGCCGAAACCTTAACCGGAATATTGTATACGGCCTCAAGATCACTGGTCGACGTCGGAATGTCAAAGTCTTCCATACCGGTGTCGCTTTTGAGAATCGGCTCATCATTCAAGCTTGAGCTTTCATCCATTTCGTCGAGTTCTAAATTGCGGTTTTCCATTTTCCCCTCTCTTAGTTATTCAGCAGGTCTTCAACCTGAGAAATTGCATGGGCGGCGTTTTTTTCCACCCCGCCGTTGAGCCATTCTATTCTGCAATCCGAAAGCCCGAGGCTGTCGTCTTTATGAATGGCTATTTTACCTTCAAAATCATTTTTTTCCGCCAAACGCGAAAGTTTCGGAGCAATATCGCCGATTATTCCCGGATTAAAGCGAAAAGACAGGCTCTCTTCTTTGGCAAAATTTTTAAAATTCTCGCGGATAAAAGTCTCAACTTCCCGCACGGCAACTTCCCCCTCAAGCTGCGGCAACAATTTTCGAACCAAAGCTACGGCAAAACGCAACGCATTCTGCTCCTGCTCGGCATTATTGGCGCCGACATCGGACAAAATCGTCACCAGGCGGTTGTTGATATTGTCTAACAACACGGCCTCGGCTTTTTCATGTTCGGAAACGGCCGCATTATAACCTTTTTCATAACTTTGTTCTTCGGCCGCACGAACGGCGTTGTCCAATTCTTCCTGCGAAAAGGAAACCTCTTTTATTTCCGATTCAGCGACAACAGGTTCTGCTTCGGCAAATTCAACCTCGACAGTCTCGTCTTCCGCCGGCTCTGCTTCTTCCGCAACGGGCTCTTCCGCTTCCGCCGACTCGACAACAGTCTCAGGAACATACTTCCGAGGTTCCTCGTCGCTGATAACAAAATTATCAAACATATATTTTTTATAATCTGCCAAGTCGGTTATCCCTGTTTTAATAAATCAGCTCGTCGCTGTCTTTACCTTCGCTTACGACTATCTCGCCGGCATTGGCCAGATCTTTGGCCGTGGTAACGACATACTGCTGAGCTTCTTCAACCTCGCGAACACGAACCGGCCCCATCGAATCCATATCTTCCTTAATGATTTTGCCGGCACGCGAGGACATATTCTTAAAGAACAGTTCCTTAATGGTATCCGAAGCGCCTTTGAGAGCAATCGCCAGTTTGTCTTTGTCGATGTTGCGCAACAGTATCTGAATACCCTGCGAATCGATGCGGATCAGATCTTCAAACGTAAACATCAACGACTTAACCCGGTCGGCGCTCTCTCGATTGCGTTCTTCCAATGCCTCCATAAAACGAGCTTCGGTATTACGATCGAGAGAGTTAAAAATATCGGCAATCAGTTCATGAGAATCGCGACGAGTCGATTTGGAAAGATTGCTCATAAACTCCTTGCGCAGCGTTTTTTCCAAACTGTCAAGTATCTCTTTCTGCACCGAATCCATACGCAGCATGCGCATAACTATTTCCATGGCAAAATTTTCCGGAAACAAAGCGATAACCTTGGCAGCATGTTCGGCACGAATTTTGGAAAGGATGACGGCAATCGTCTGCGGATATTCATTCTTCAGATAATTAGCCAAAACATGCTCGTTAACGTTGCCGAGCTTGTCCCACATGGTACGGCCGGCAGGGCCGCGGATTTCTTCCATGATTACAGAAACGCGTTCTTTATCCATGGCCTTGGCCAACAGACGCTCCGTGCTCTCATAAGTTCCGATCAGACTGCCGGTATTGGACAGGCGGTCATTAAACTCGACCAACAACTGCTCAACTACGTTGGAATTGATTTTGCCCAGACTGGCCATAATAACCGAGAGTTCTTTAATTTCTTCATCGTCCATCATCGAAAACAAGGTTGCCGAACGCTCTTCATCGAGCGAAAGCATCAGAACCGCTGCTTTCTGCTGATTAGAGAGGACATTATAATCGTCAATAACATTTTGCTTCATTTCGGTTTTCCTCAGTTATCGTTATTATACAGCCAAGAACGGATAACATTGACGGCAGTCTCGGGATTTTTCTCAACCATGGCATTGAGTTTCTTAAGAGAAGAAACCTTGACACGCCCGTCAACTTTGTTGAGATTAATCAGCTCATCGGCGCCTTCATCTTCTTCATTCAGGAAGTTGGACAACAGCAAGCTGTCTTCATCCGAACCGGAGAGCAGTTTTTCGCTGCCGGAAGCAGGTTCAAAGGCATTGTTGACCAGAGGACGAATTACCAACAAGATAACCAGTACGGCTACAATTGCAACACCCAGACCTTCGGCAATACGCAACAATTCGTCTTTGGTAAAGCCCATATAGAGAATCTCTTCAACTTCTTCCGCACCGGAAGATACGCCGGCAAAGCGCAAATTCTCCACATCGACAACGTCGCCGCGGTTGGCGTCAAACCCCACCGCCGACTTGACCAATGCCGTAATTTTTTCCATTTCGGCCTCGGTACGCGGACGATAAACAACCTTACCGTCAGCGTTTTTCTCATAAACGCCGTCAACCATAACGGCGGTAGTCAGACGTTTAATGGTTCCGGTATTCTTAACCTTATTGCGAATGACTTTGGATATCTCGTAATTAATGGTCTCTTCAACCTTGGAATTCTGATTAAACTGTCCGGCGTCGGCATTGACCATGTCACCATTGGGAATATTCTGCGCCACAGTCACCGGCAAACTGTTCTGACCGGAAGTTCCCTGTTCGGTCATCGTCGCCTGCGAACGAACAACCTGACTGTCGGGATCGTAGATTTCTTCATTGGTAACGACTTCGTCAAAATCCATTTCGATATTGACCTGTGCCTGAGCTTTTCCCGGTCCGACCGTCTTTTCCAAAAGATTCTGAACTTTGGCCGCCAGTTTCCGCTCCTGCTCCAACCGCAAAAGTTCGTTATTTACTTTCTTGACGGCAGGATTCTCCGGATTGTTGGCATCGGTGGTCAACAGATTGCCGGCGCTGTCGATAATTGACACGTTTTTGACATCAAGCTTAGGAACCGCCGCGGCAACCAGTTTTTGTATCGACTGAATATTTTGCAGACTCAGCTCGCCGTCGCGGGTTTTGATGACGACGGAAGCCGTCGGCACCTGCTCTTCACGCGAAAACATTTCTCTTTTGGGTAAAACCAAATGCACCCGCGCCGACTTAATGTTGTCAACCGAGCGAATCGTCCGCGCCAACTCACCCTCAAGCGCGCGAATCAGATTCACGTTCTGCACAAAATTGGTCGAGCCGAGCGCATCGGTATTGTCAAACAGTTCATAACCGACGTTGGAACCTTTGGAAGCCATGGCCAGTTCGGCCGTATCGACCCGCATCTTATTGACCTCGTCAACCGGAACCATAACCTCGGTTCCGTTTTTGGTCAGTTTATATTTGACATTTGCGTTTTCCAGACGCGTTACTATCTGCTTGGCGTCTTCCAGCTCAAGATCCGTATACAAAACAGCATACTCCGAGCTGTTCATCTGAATCGCAATATAAACAAAAAAGCTGATTAAAAAGATGATGATTCCGGCAATGGAAGCCAAACGCCCCGCCGACATATTCTTTAATGTTTGCAGTATATTATTCACCTGATTCCCCAATCACAGCGTATTATACAATAAAACCACACTGCCGTACGGCAGTTATAAATTCCCCATTTATTTACGTTTTAACGTACTTTTTGCCTTTAGTGAATTAATTATTTGAGATATTCACAGTTCACGCCGTCGTTTGCGAACAGAATTGCATAACGACAGGAATCCCGACCTTTCCAGATCGGGATTCCTTAAAGTTTCAGGAGTGAGCTTGTTTCAAGTCCTAATTCTAGGTCATTCTGGTGAGTTCATCCAACATCTCGTCGGCCGTCGTGATAATCTTGGTGGCCGCCGAATAGGCACGTTGCGTGATAATCATGTTGGAAAACTCGGTAGCCAAATCCACATTCGACTGTTCCAGAGAGTTGGATTTGATTTCTCCGGCGCCGTCGCTGCTGGCCATTTTGAGCAGAGCCTGTCCGGAATAGTCGGTCTCAATCCAGACGTTGCCGCTCAGAGCGTTCATGCCGTTGGCATTGGAGAACGTCGCCAGAGGCAGAATGGCAATCGGACGGGTTTCGCCGTTATCATATAACGCTGTAACGACACCCTGCTCGTTGACACTGACACCGGCAAAGCTTCCGAACGTGGCTCCGTCCTGTTTTATATAGTTGGTGGTAAAATTACCCGACAGGCTGGTCAGACCGTCATTGGTACCCGGGTTGCCCTGAATAAGGGTGATCGGCGTGCCCTGACCATAGTCGCCGTTCATATTCTGCGCACCGTTGGCCCATTCAATCTCCATTTCGCCGATATAGGTGTATTTCGGCGTGCCGTCGGCATTGAATTTGATACCGGGAACAATAGAACCGGCCTCGACTTCCGTATTATTTACCTTAAAGGAATTTTTCAGAGTAACGGTCGTTTTGGTCAAGTCTACAAATTTGCTGGCATCGCCGTTGCGTCCGGTACCGGCAGCAACTCCGGCGAGTCCGGTAAGATCAAGCTCCATATCCGGTCCGGTCGAAGACGGAACGAACTGAATTGACGTACCGCTGGCGGTAACGCGTTCCGGCTCAATAATCTGAGCGCGTATTTTGTTGACGACCAGTTCGGCCAATTTGACGGCGCTGAATTCGCCGCCGACCATTGCATCGTCAAGAGCAATTTCTTTGGCGCCGGTTCCGCTCTGAGTGATTGTAAATTCGACGCCGCCTACAGAGAATTTCTTGTTCAGATAATCGGCGCTGTTGCTTGACGTAAAGCTGATGGTAGCCGTATTTTTGAGTTCTTCGTCGATCGCCTGAACGGTAAACTGACCGGTCGCAACGCCTGACTCATTGGGATTGACGGCCGATTGCAGACAGGCCAAAGTCTTGCTGCAGTCGATGTCCAAAGCACCGCCTCCGACGGACTGGACAATGCTGATGGTTCCGTTTTCGTCGCTGAAACGATCGGCGCCGGGCATATTGGCCTGAATAGCCTCCAGGAACCTGGCCGTGAAATCGCCGACAGAAACCACTCCGGTCGAAATGTCCACACCGATGTTTCCGGGCTGAGCCGTTGCCCCCGGCGTTCTTAAGAACTCAAATGTGAACGTTTGTCCGGTTTGCTTGTCGGTGATACTGATGCTCGAACCGTTAGACGGAATGGAGCTGAACTCCAGCTGACCTGCCGCATAGTAAACGTCTTTGGAAGCATCGGCCATATTTTCGCGATTTCCGGTCAGGGTAACCGAAGCAGCCCCGCTCGGAATCGAAGTCGACATGCCCCAGCTGTTGGAACTGGTTTTGGTGTAAGTAAGATTCAAGTTGCTTGCATTGCCCAAGCTGTCATAAATCAGTGCGCTGACCGAATGACGACCGCCGGCAATTTCATTGGTCGGATCAAAAATCGGATCCCCTGACGGCAGATTGGCGCCATACCTGATCTGCTGCGTCGGAGTGGCCGAACCGCCGATGGTTGACAGGTTAACAGGCTGCAAATTGCGCGAATCGACAATGTTGTCATTAATGTAAACGGTCTTGCCGGTACCGTCGTAATAAGCTTTCATATAATTGATACCGTTGATGTTTACGACGGTTGCCGCCTCGTTTCCGTCCCACGGAAGCAAAGACCAGCCCTGGACATAATATCCGGCCGTATTTTTCAGATAACCGCTGTCATCGACATCAAAATCGCCGGCACGAGTATACGCCCAGACGTCATTAGCTCCCGGATTGGCGGAAGAGTTGACGACGAAAAAACCGCTGCCGCTGACGGCCAAAGCCGTCGAAGACGAGTTGGAAGCCAGCAATCCCTGAGCATTAATCGTCTGTTTGGCGACAGGCTGTACGCCGCCCGGCGAATAATAATTGGTCGAGGTCTGTGCCGTTACCAATGTTTTGAAAGCGGTATTGTTGTTTTTATAACCAATCGTGTTTACGTTTGAAATATTGTCGGAAATGGCTCCCATGGAAGTCGACTGAGCGGCCAGTCCCGAAATACCCGATTGCATTGCACCAAATAAACTCATTTCTTTTCTCCTAAAACTTTAATAATTATGCTTCGGCCGTTTTTTCAGTATCGGAAGAGGCACTTCCGTCCGAAGAAACTCCGCCGCCGCTTTTGTCATCAAAATAGTTGTCATCGCGCATGGTCACGATATCGCTCAATCCGGCGGTTACGGCATTACCCAAACCGATGTAGACGCCGTCGTCGTCATTGGCAACGCCGGTTACTTTTCCGAAAATTGTTGTCGTAACGGTCGCAGCGTCTTCTCCGTTTGCGACTTTCGGCGAAACAATAATCTGATAAGCGCCGTCTTCGAGCCGGTTGCCGTCGGAATCCTTTCCGTCCCATGTAAATTCATGCGTTCCCGAGGTCGTTCCCTGTCCGCTGGTCGTATAAACGACTTTGCCGTTCATATCCTTTACCAGAATTGAGACGGACTGAACATCCTTGTTCAGCGTATACGTTGCCTTGGCCTTACCGTCCTGCAAAGGCATAACGTCGCCTAATACCTGGGCGGTCTTGCCGATATAGGAAACGGCCTGTGCCCCCAGATTAGCCACGCCCAGAGAAAGCAGATTATTTAATTTGTCATTCATCTGGATAGACTGCTCAACGTTCGAATACTGCACCAATTGATTGGTGAATTCGGCAGTATCCATAGGATCCAGAGGATCCTGATATTTGAGCTGTGTCGTCAAAAGCGTTAAAAAAGTGTTCATATCCGCAGACAAAGTCGAACTGCTTGACGCCGTCGTTGCCGAGTTGGACTGAACTGTACTGGTTATTGCACTGATATCTACCATTGTGATTCTCCCCTAAATCTAGACCCGAATATTAAGTCCCTGAGCAGGATCCCATACCTGATTGTCATTGCCCGCCAATTCTTCGCCGGCTTCTTTCTCCAAAATGTTCCCGATAAAATTTCTCAACTCGGAATTCCGGTTTTGCTCTTCTTCACCGCGGAAGCTGAAGCTAAAGCTGCTGCCGTCGGCGTCGAAACCGGCATCGCTAAAGGCCTTTTGCAGGGTCTCGGCTTCTTTTTGCAGAACTTCCAGCGTATCCTGACGACTGGCAATAATTTCCGCCTGCAACTTGCCGTCTTTGGAAATCTGCATTTTAATCTGAACATGCCCCAAATCTTCCGGTTTAAGCTGAATATCGATTTTATCGACACCTTTGACGGCTGATTTGATAATATTCACCTTTACCTGCTCGACGGCTTCGCGGCTCATGCCTTTATATACGTCGCGGAAAGACGTCTCCTCGGCCTTGACGCCGGGTCCGGCTTTAAGAGACTGCGACGCCGCGGCACCGTTTAATGCCGAATGAGTTGCATTCAAAGGAGCTTCATTTCCGCCCCGGATGGCTTCCGTCGCCTCGACGGAGGCCGAAACATCAGCGACAGTCGGCATCTCAGCACCTGCCGCGTTCGGCATATTCGACTGAACGGGAGCCGCATTTTGACGAAGCTGCATATTTTGCAACGGATCAACAGTCGTTTTTTGACCTTCCGATTCAGCGTTCGTTTCTTTGAACACCGCTTTTACCGCCTCATCAACGGCAGCCGTATCCTCAAGCAGGCCGTCAACATCGGAACGGGAAAAATTTTCCTCCTTAACTTCAACGTCAACTCTGGTCTTCCGCCCATCCAATTTAGTGTCCAAGATCTGAGCCTGCTCGACCAGCGCATCATCAACGGCGGAAGCCGTCTCCTTCCCTGCCGACATATCCGCAATCTCGGCGCCGGACATTCCGAAGCGGCTTTCAGCCGATTCCGAAAACTCGGCCGGAAGAAGCTCGGCCTTATCCTCCGCGACCTGCGCCCCGGCAATAAACAGCTGTCCGGCATCCGAAGCCTGTTGCAGTTTAACAGCCAGCTCAGCGCCGCTCATTGTTACCACCTGCCCGGACGAACGATCCCAAACGCTGACCTCCGCCTGAGACACCAAAGAAGACAAATCAACCTCCTGCGTCGGCAAAACCACCTCTACACCATCCACAATCGCAGCAACCGATGACTGAACCGAATTCGGCATCTCGGCAACCGTCTCACGAACGACCGGCGCAGCGTCCGCATTCGGGTGAACTTCCGCGGAAGGAGCTGCCTCGACTGCATTCTCCGCCGCAGCACGGGCAACCGGACGCTCGTCTCTCTGCGAAGTTTCGACCGCCGCCGCATCAGGAACAGCCTTGTCGCGACGTTTGCTTTCCTTTACGGGCTTATCGTTCCGCCCGGCTTTCCTGCCATCGTTGCGTACGGGCTTTTCGTCCCTGACGGGAGACCGTTCCTTACTTTTGGCAATCGTTTTTAAGGAAGCGTCTGCCGCCGACGACGAGCGGACATCATAACTTTTGGCATCCGAACCGATTATCGCTTCGGGCGACAGCGAAACTCCGGCAACCAACTCGGCAAAAGCCTGCGGCTGAGCAAGCTCTCCGCCCCCCTGAGACTGAACGCCGGCCTTTCCCGATATAAATTGAGAAAGAGAAACATTTACTTCTTTTATATTCATGACACCAACCTGTGAAAACATTAATTTGAGTTTATCCATGCAAATCGCGTGCCAAATTTCTTGCGCAACTCTATTTTCTATTAATAGTTGTTACAATTAATTTGCACAATCGATTTTAAAGTGAGGAAAGGATTCTGCAAAAAAAATCAGCTTTTTACGCTTATTTTGCCAAAAACTGTGAGTTTTTCGTGAAAAAAACAATATTTTGTTGTGTTTTTTGGAAATTTGTAATATTTTAAACGAGAATTAAACGAAACAAACTATATAGAGAGAAAAATCAATGACAAACAATCTGGACACTAAAGTTATCGGCAAACTGGCCGAGATTCTGGACAAGAACAACCTCACCGAGATTGAATACGAGGATGAAGGCTGTCGAATCTCCCTGAGCCGCGCCGTTCAGGGCACCGTAGCGACAATTGCAGCACCGTTGTCCGTTCCGGCTTCTTCGGCCGCTCCGGTACAGGTTTCGCCGACAGTCCAGCCTACCGCTCCGGCAGTTGACGGCGAAGACTACGCCAACGATCCGAATGCAGTCAAGTCTCCCATGGTCGGTGTGGTTTATCTGTCGGCCGATCCGAACACGCCGAATTACGTCAAACCCGGCGACAGTGTCAGAGAAGGCGACATCGTCTGCCTGATTGAAGCCATGAAAACATTCAATCCCGTTAAAGCCCACAAATCCGGTTCCGTCAGCAAAATTTTGGTTGAAGGCGGCGATCCGGTCGAATACGGCCAGCCTTTGGTCATTATCGAATAAACGGTTCTCATTTTAATAGGATTTTATCATGTTTGAAAAAGTATTAATCGCCAACCGCGGCGAAGTCGCTTTGAGAATCCACCGCGCCTGTCGCGAGATGGGCATTAAGACCGTAGCAGTCCATTCCGAAGCGGACGCCAACGCCATGCATGTGCGCCTGGCCGACGAGGCCGTCTGTATTGGTCCGGCTCGCTCTGCCGACTCTTATTTAAATAAGTCGGCGATTATTTCTGCCGCCATCATCAGCGGCGCAGACGCTATTCACCCCGGTTTCGGCTTCTTGTCCGAAAACGCCGATTTCGCAGAAATGGTCGAAGAACACGGCATCACTTTTATCGGTCCCAGCGCCGAGCAGATGCGTCTGATGGGCGACAAAATAACCGCCCGCAAAGCCGCCGAGGAAGCCGGCATTCCGGTTACGCCCGGCTCGCCCGCCCTGGAGAGCGTCGAACACGCGATTGAATGGGCTCACAAAATCGGCTATCCGGTCATTGTCAAAGCAACGGCCGGCGGCGGCGGCAAAGGCATGAAAATCGCCTTTAACGACGACGAGATGAAAGAAGCCTACACCATGGCGCGCGCCGAAGCGAAAGCCGCTTTCACCAGCGACATCGTTTATATGGAAAAATATCTGCAAAAACCGCGGCATATCGAAATGCAGATCCTGGCTGACAAATACGGCCATGTGGTACACCTCGGCGAACGCGACTGTTCGATTCAGCGCAACAACCAAAAAGTGATTGAAGAAACGCCCTCGCCGGCTCTGAACGCCGAGCAGCGTCAGGAAATCGGCGACATCGTCCGCAAAGCGATTGAAAAAATCGGCTACACCAATGCCGGAACGCTTGAGTTTCTGTTTGAAGACGGCCGTTTCTACTTTATGGAGATGAACACCCGCTTGCAGGTAGAACACCCGATTACCGAGGCCGTTACCGGAATTGACATTGTCCGTGAGCAGATCCGCATTGCCAGCGGCGCAACGCTCGGCTACACGCAGGATGACATCACGTTTAGCGGTCACACCATCGAATGCCGCATCAATGCCGAAGATCCCGAAACTTTTGCGCCCTGCCCCGGCAAGATTACCGAATGGCACGCGCCGGGAGGTTTGGGAATTCGCGTTGATTCCGAAATTTATTCAGGCTACAGCATTCCGCCGTTTTATGACAGCATGATTGCCAAGCTTATTGTCAGCGGAAAAACCCGCAATGCAGCGCTGATGCGTCTGCGCAGAGCTCTGGAAGAATTTGTGATTGACGGCGTCAAAACGACTATTCCGCTGCAACAGGACATTATTTCGCAGGCCGAATTTATCGACGGTCAGTATAATATTCACTGGCTTGAGAAATTCATGAATTCCCGCAATAAATCATAATCTATTGTCCGATGCCCGGAAATGTCTCGTCGCAATGAGGCGAGATATTTCCGGGCGTTTTTTGTGCTCGAGCTGAAACATACGGAACCCGCCAAACAAAAACAGCCCCTCGTTACGAGGGGCTGCCTTATTGTCTTTAGTTCTATCGAAATCAGAACAGTTTCAAGACAGACTGAGAGGCCTGAGAAGCCAGAGACAGAGAGTTAATAGCCAACTGCTGTCTGGTCTGCAAAGCAAGCATGTTGGCAGACTCTTCGTTCATATCGGCCAGCGTCAGATTGTCTGCACCTTCGGTCAAAACGTTAATCAGGTTCTCGGTGAAATCCTGACGGTTTTGAACAATCGAATAGTTGTTACCAAAGGTTGAAGCCATTGAACGCAAAGTACGAATTGCATCTTCAACCTGACCGATGGTCTCGCTGATCTTGGTTTTATCAATAGCACCAGGAACGGTTACTTCCGTCGTAGCTGCAGTTTTGGAAGCCGCTACGATATCGGCGTCCGAGCTGACCAGTTCAAACTTGCCGGCATCAAATGCGCCGATGGCTGTAGAACCATCACCAACCTCTTCCGTAGCCTTATAAAGTTTTCCGTCATAAACGACATAAGATCCTTGTGTGATCTTATTTGTGCTTGTCGCATCATAATCGACGGAATTGGCGTTGATTTTGGTATCGGCACCGACCCAGTCAGCAGCCTCGGCGATTCCCAGAGACTGAGCATCGGCATTTCTTCCTTCAACGGTAATCGAAGACGTACGACCTTCGTTGAAGGTAACCGTCAGGCTGTCGCCGTTCAGAAGGTTAACACCCTTGTAGCTGGCATCGCCGGACAACTGGGTAATCTGAGTACGGATTTCGTTAAACTGCTTCAAATAAGCTTCAACTTCTTCCGCATCGGCACTGTCCAAAGCGCTGTTGGCAACAGCTTTGGCCTGCTCGGCAAAAGACGTGATAGAAGAGATCGCTTCGTCTGCGGCTTTAATGGTCTGAACGGCCTGACCCATGCTGTCAAGCAAAGCGCTCAAGTCGCTGGCGCGGTTGTTCAGGCTCTGAGCCGTATAGTAAGAAGACGGATTGTCGATAGCCGAGTTGACTTTGTTACCGGTGGACAGGCGTTCCTGAGTCGTGTCCATCAGGCTTTGGGTATTCTGCAAAGACAAAAGGTTGGTACGCATACTTGCGGTAAGGGTAATGTCTGACATTGTTTTTCTCCAAATACTGTGGTTAAACATATCTGCGGCGCTCTACTTGCGCTACAGATACTATAGTAGCATAAAAAGTCCTCTTTGACAAGAAACTTTTTCACTGCTTTACCGTATACCACAGATATATGAATAAAAAATTAAGATTTAAAGACTCAGCCCCGAAGCGCCTCGCCAAACAGCTCGTCTTCCTTTTCAAGCAGTTTGATTCCGGCTTTTATGGCTCCGTAATAGTCCTGATTGATAATGCACTCATTAACCGGCGCAATATAAGGTATCAGGCTGTGAGCCGCCTTTTGCAAATCGCGAACATACTCCAGATACAGCTTCTGAAGTTCGGGCGTACCGCCGGAAAGGTACATCTGCTGGACGATGAAATATACGCGGCGACTCGGCGTATTTGCATCTTTTTCGCGCAAAATAAACTTTTCGCGCAGAATCGGAACATTGCCCTCAATATAAAAGCGGGTACGCTCGCCGTCATTGGTTATCAGCGACTCACCGATAATAATGCTTTCGTGAGGTTTGAGTTCAATTTTCAGGGGCATCTGCCTTCTCCTTTGTTCCAAAAATCATAAAATTCGGCCTTATTATATAATTAAATTTATTTTTTTTGCAAATCTTTATTTTTTTATGTATAAACAGAGTGATTAATTTTGACGAGGACGTTTATGAGCAGTTTTAAGAAGGAAATGAATCCGGAAGAAAAAATAACCTTTATGGAAGCGCTGACTTTTGCGCTTGACTTTGACGGCGAACAATCTCCGATACAGCAGGAGCATTTGCTGCGGCAGGCGTTCGAGTGCTCTCTCTCGGCCGCGGAACTGAAAAAGGTCAAAAAGCTCAAGAAACCGGAAGATCTGATAAAAAGACTGAAAGACATTCCGCACAAAAAAACCAAAAGATTTATTGTCCGCGAGATGATTGTCATGGCGGTTCTCGACCATGAGCTCAGCGACAAGGAAATGTGCACAATTTATGAAATCGGCACCGGCGCCGGCCTTAAGCAGGACAAAATAAACGACTTTTTCCTGTGGGCGGCCAAAGGCGTCGAATGGCAGATTGAAGGCGCGCATCTGGTAGAAGACGACTAGCCATGCAGGAACCCCCGATTTATACCCTCAAAGGCGTTTCGCTGGCCTTTGGCGACAATCAGCTGTTTGAAAACGTCGAGCTTTATGTCAACCGCGGCGACAAAGTTTCGCTTGTCGGTCGCAACGGTTCGGGAAAATCGACGCTGCTCAAGATCATTGCCGGAATCCTTGAACCGGACAACGGCGAGATTTTTGCCCAGCCCGGAATCAAAATCGCCTATATGCCGCAGGAACCGGATTTGAACAAATATCCGACCCTGCGCGACGTCGTGCGCTCAGGCCTCAAAGACAATCCTGCCAATCAGGAATACAAAGCCGACATCTGGATTGAAAAGCTCGGCATTCTCGACCGCCAAGAGACCAAAAGCGCCTCAGGCGGCGAACAGCGCAAAGCCGCTCTGGCCAAAGCTCTGATTGACGACCCCGACATTCTGCTGCTTGACGAACCGACCAATCATCTTGACATCAGCACGATTGAAAAGCTCGAAAAAATCATTGCCGATTTTGCCGGCGCAGTCATTCTCATCTCGCATGACCGGATGTTTCTGGAACATACCTCGACCACTACTTTCTGGCTTGACCGCGGCAAGATGTACCGCAGTAACAAAGGCTTCAAGTTTTTTGAAGAGTGGCAGGAACAGATTATCAATCAGGAAATTATTGAACAAACCAACCTCAACAAAAAAATCGCCGAAGAAACCGAGTGGCTGCATAAAGGCGTAACAGCCAGACGCCGCAGAAACATGGGACGTCTGCGCCGGTTGCAGCAACTGCGCGCCGAACGCCGCGAACAAATAAAGCAGGTCGGAAACATCAATCTGAATCTGGAAGAAGGCGATTTTCGATCCAAGCTTGTCATTGAGGCCAAGCATATTGCAAAAAAATTCGGCGAGCGCGAGATTATCAAAGACTTTTCAACCCGTATCATCAAAGGAAACAAGATAGGCATCGTCGGCCCCAACGGTGCCGGGAAAACCACGCTGGTCAAACTTCTGACCAAACGACTTGAACCGGACTCCGGCTTTGTGCGCATCGGCAAAAATCTCGACGAAGCCTATTTTGACCAAAACAGGATGTCGCTCGATCCCAAGAAAACCCTGTGGCAAACCTTATGCGACAAAGGCGATCACATTATGGTGCACGGACACTATCGTCATGTCGTGGCCTACCTTAAGGATTTTTTGTTCAAGCCGGCGCAGGCGCATTGTCCGGTAGCAGCGCTTTCGGGCGGCGAGAAAAACCGTCTGATGCTGGCCGTCGCGCTGGCGCAACCGTCCAATTTTCTGGTACTCGACGAACCGACCAACGATCTGGACATGGATACGCTGGATCTCTTGCAGGAAGTGCTCGACGATTATGCCGGTACAGTGCTGATTGTCAGCCATGACCGCGACTTTCTGGATCGCATCGTAACCTCCATTATTTACATGAAAGGCGACGGTACGCTTTATGAACATGCCGGAAGCTACACCGAGTTGCTCGAAAAAATATCCGCTCGGACAGATAAACCCGAGGTCAAAAAAGGACAATCCAAAACCGCCGCCAAGCCCGTGCCGAAAAACAGCAAGCCTCAGAAACTCAGTTACAACCAACAGCGCCTGCTCGGCGTTCTGCCGCGGGAAATAGAGGTTTTGGAACAGGAAATCGCAGAGATTGAAGCCGCTTTGTCCGACGCCGGCCTTTATGCGCGCGACGCACAGCGTTTTAACGAACTCAGCACCGCCCATGCCGAAAAAGTCGCAAACAAGGAAGCCAAAGAAAACCAATGGTTGGAATTGCAGATTCTGGCAGAAGAAATCAACGCTTAGTTTTTGAGCACGGCTTTGCCGTCCATAATCAGATTAACCTGATATAAATTGGCCTTAATCAAAGCCAGTTCCTTGGGGTTTACCTTTATCAGCCCGAGCTGCTCTTCCTGATTGCGGATGATGTTTTTGAGATTTTCATTGCCGCCCATCTTTTTGGACAGCAGACGGTTGGCATTAAGATTGTTTTCCAGAGCCGCGGCATTGAGAAGCTCGCGGATTTTCTGCTCATTGTAGAAAAAGCGCTCGACATTCCAGCCCTGACGCCTGAGCCAGCGCACCAGCTGCGGCGGAAAACCGTCTTCGGCGCCGCGACTGCTCAGCGAAAGCTGCCTGGAGCCGTAACCGCCTATATCTTTGCGTATAAATTCCGACCAGACATTCAAAAACGCGTTCAGCTCATCTAAAGACAGGATTTGTTCCGGCTCGGGACGATTACCGTAAGAACCGCCGAAACGTCCCAGCTCCGCCAGCGGCGTAGTCAGGACGACCGCCAGCAGCACAAAAGACGCCATCAATATCAGAATTTTCTTTTTGCGCTGCACGATTACCACCTGAAATTGGAAATGACAAAATTGGGCGAAGCGTCATAATTGTTGGAGAGTTCACGGGTTTTGGCCACGTCGGGAATATAGCCCTCGCCAAGATAATTTACATGGACGCCCTTGCTGATGAGAACTGAATCCCAACCCAGCGCGACGGCGGCTTTGACGTCAGTGGCGATATTGTCGCCGACAACAAGAATACGCCCGGTATCGGAAAGGCTGTCCAGGCAATATCTGAACAAACGGACGTCAGGCTTGCCCAGTGTGATAATCCTCCCTCCCATAACGGCATACTGTTCGGCGACTGCCCCCGGCGCCAAGCAGATTTTGCCGTTTCGGAAACAGGAAGTGTCATTTCCGACACAGACAAAAGGAACGCCGAGACTGGCCGCGTGCTCCAGCAACGGACGATACGAATCTATCGTATCGTTGACATCGGCAACGCCGCTCATATAGATGAAATGCGCGTTTTCAACCCCGGCAACTTCGAAATAATCCAAACCGGAAAAAACGCCGGCCGGATCAGCGGCGCCGAGACGATAATAGTCGGTGCCGAGCGCGGCATAAGCGCCGCTACGGCTTTTCAAGAAATAATGCAGCACTTCTCCGGCAGTCATAATGCAGGCAAAACGAGCCGGCGCAATACCCGACTTTTGCAAAATACCGGCCAACTGAGCGACACGCAACGCCGTGTCAGACAGCAGCACGACTTTCTTTTTGTTTTCAAACAGATTGTTCAGGCAGGCGGCAGCCTCCGGCAAAATGCCGTCTCCTTCCGTCAAAACGCCGTCAAAACCGAGAACAAAAGTGTCATAATCATCGGCTATTTTGGCAATATTCACGATGGGTTTTATCATTTTCATCCGTTTATTCCCGCTAAAAAACTCTTAATTTTTTGACAGAATAAAAGAATATGCGCCAAAAGACAAGGAAATAAAGCGACTTTTACGCCGTTTTCAAAGACTTATTTTTTGATACGGCGATATGCTTCCAGCGCCTGCGGAATCGGCGTCAAAACTCGTTCCAATACACCTTTGAGTTCGGAAATGCAGACACCGTAGTTGGTTATCGGCACGCCGGCCTGTTCGCAACGGTTGATGCGCGAGAGCATGGTTCGCCGGTTATGCATGCAGCCGCCACACTGAACAACCAGCCTGTACTGCGCCAAATCGGCAGGGAAATCAAGCCCGGCGGTATGGTCAATTATCAGTTTTTTTCCCGTTTTCTGCGCGAGCCAGCGCGGTATTTTGACACGGCCGATGTCATCTTCCGCCGCGTGATGCGTGCAGGATTCGGCGATAAGGATTTTGTCGCCGTCTTCCAGTTTCGAAATTGCCGCTGCCCCCTCGACCAGCCTGACAATATCACCTTTGAGCCGGGCAAACAAAATCGAAAAAGTGGTGCACGGAACATTTGCCGGGGTATTGGCAACCATAAAATCAACCACCTGAGAATCGCAGATGACCAGCGCGGGCGGATTTTTCATATTGTCGAGCGCGGCCGAATATTCGCTTTCCTTGACAACGGTGACAATCTGCGAATTATCCAGTCCGTCGCGGATGGCCTGTACCTGCGGCAGGATTATGCGCCCCTTGGGCGCCTCAAAATCTATCGGCACAATCATGATTACCTGACTGTGCGCCGGCGCCAAATCGCCGAAAACGGTCGGCGTGTCGATAAATTCCTCGGGACAGACTTTTATCAATTCGGCTTTGAGGCGGTTCAATACTTCGTTGCGCGACGATCTGTCAACGGAATTAACCGCTATTCCTTCGTTGTCGGCAATCGGACAAACATCGGCTTTGTTATAAATTTTAATCAAAGGCAGTTTGCGTTTTTCGGCCTCATCAATGATATTTTGCTCATAACGGCCGATCCGGCTGCCCTCGCAAACCAGCAGCACAATGTCGGCGCGGTCAAAAACAGCCTTTGTCTTTTCAAGCCTTTTGTATGAAAGCTCCGTCATATCGCCGAATCCGGCGGTATCCAGCCAGACAACGGGGCCGAGCGGAAGAAGTTCCTGCGTTTTTTCAACAACGTCGGTCGTGGTGCCGGCTTCGCCGGAGGTAATGGAAACATCCTGTCCGCTGACAAGATTTAAGAAACTCGATTTTCCGCTGTTGACGCGCCCCATCAGGGCGATGTGAAGACGCAGGGACTTTGGCGTTGTCTGCATTTGCTTATTCCTTTATACCATAACCGGACAATCGTTTGATGACATAATTGGCCAGAGTGAGACCGAATATTGCCGTAATGGTCGGCAGCGAGCCCATAGTATTGCGGCTGCGCCCTTCCTTTGCCTCGGTCTCAAACATCTGAACGGCCGTCTCCGGGAGATTGACCTGTTCATCCGAAAAGACACTCATAATCGAAGATATGTCTACACCTCTTTTGCGCAAACGTTTACGGATAAATTTTGCCAATCCACAGTTTTTGCTGCCGCTCAGCGGCGCGCAGCGAATACAGGACGCATCGCTTTTGAGCGCGGCGCCCATGGACGAAACAAACGGGATCCCGCGGTTATACAGTTCTTCCATCAGGCAGCATTTGGGGTTGAGCGCGTCTATCGCGTCAATTACATAGTCCGCTTTGCGTTCAAGCAGTGCCGGCAGCGTTTCGGCATTGACAAACATGTCGACGGTTTCGACATTGCAGCCGGGATTAATGTCCAGAACGCGTTCTTTGGCCACTTCGGTCTTTTTGCGGCCGACGGTGCTGTCCAGAGCCAATATCTGGCGGTTGACGTTGCTCTCTTCAAAGACGTCAAAATCAACCAATATCAGCCGTCCTACCCCGGCGCGGGCAACAGCCTCGAGCGCATAGCCGCCGACGGCGCCGAGTCCGACAATCATCACGGAAGCGTTTTTGAGCCTTTTCATACCGGTTCGACCGAGCAACATCTCGGTACGCAAAAAACGATTTTCAGACATGAACAAACTCCATAGAATTTTGATAGACCCGTGCCGCAAAAGACGCCGCTTCTTCACCCCGAAGCGCGGCAAGTTCGGCGGCCTGCTGCGGCAGCTGATCCGGCGTTCCCTCCTGCCCGCGAATCAGTCCCTGTGACGGACCGTCGGTCTCCAGAAGCAGACTTTCGACCGGGATCCGCGGCACAATATCCGCTTTGCGCGGGTTGCGCAGAATCGACGATGACAAAGAGACATAACCGCCGGCCTCGACAATCCGCCGCAACAGTTCCTTATTGCCGTTAAACGAATGAAACACAAACTTGACCGGCAAAATCCGCCAATATTCATCAAGCCATTGTCGACAGCGAACGGCATGAATTAACAGCGGACGTCCGTATTGTTTGGCCAACAAAATCTGCTCTTTAAAAAAAGCATTTTGCGGCTCATAATCTGCATCTCGGCATCGATCCAGTCCGGCTTCGCCGACCAGTGCCTGCGGGAAACGCTCCAAATACGCCGCCAAACGCCGCTCCCAGCCCGGCTCGGCCTCGCGCACATACCACGGATGCAGCCCGAAAGCCGGAATCACCGTATCGGGAAATTCCGCAGCCAAAGCCGCGATTTTGTCCCAGTCAGTTTCGACGGCGGCAACGCAGACAAGCTTGCAGACACCGCGGGAAACGGCTTTTTTGACAACATTTGTTGCATTTTCGAGTTTAAAATCTTGCAAATGTAGGTGAGTATCCATAAACTGCATACAAACAAAACCTCTGATAAAAACAATGTTAGGATAGTATAGAATTATGAGTATTTTGACAAGGCCGATTTTGGAAATAAGCCTGAAGAACATTTTGGACAACTACAACCTTTTGAAAACGATTGCGGCTCATGCGGTTCCGGCAGCCGTGGTAAAAGACGACTCCTACGGTCTCGGTGCCGCCGTTATTGCTCCGCTGCTGTACGAAAAAGCCGGCTGTCGCAACTTTTTTGTGGCTCACGCCGTCGAAGGCGAACGAATTTCCGATTTGCTTCCTCTGGCCAAAATTTTTGTTTTGCAGGGGTTCGGCGAAGACAGCAAAGAGCATTTTGAAAGATGCAAGCAATTGATTCCCGTCATCAGTTCGCCCGAGACGTTTGCCTATTGGAAAGCCAACCGTCCGGACTCGCGCAAAGCGGTGATTCATATCGAAACCGGACTCAACCGCCTCGGTTTCCGCGAAAAAGATCTGGCAAAACTCAGCGACAATGATTTGAAAGAATTTTCAATGGTTATGTCGCATCTGGCCTGCGGCGACGAAAAAGAGCACTTTATGAACACGCATCAGCTGGAAAATTTTGATGCCTTGAAGAATTTGTATTTTCCGGATCTGCCGGCCTCTTTGTCCGCTTCCGACGGCGTCTTTCTCGGCGAAAACTTTCAGTGGGACATGGTACGCCTCGGCGCAGCGATGTATGGCATCAATACGGCACCCTATCGCCAGAACCAGATGAAAAATGTGGTCAGAATCAAAGCGCCCGTACTGGAGATCGCCGATTTGCCCAAAGGTGAATTTGTCGGTTACTCGGCTACTTACCGCGCTTCATCCGATCGTAAAATCGCCATCGTTTCCATCGGTTACGGCGACGGCATTCCGCGCTCGCTGTCAAATGTCGGCAAAGTATATTTTCAGACGCGCGGCAAACTTCAGGAAAGCCGCGTTATCGGCCGCATGTCCATGGACAATATGATTTGCGACGTCACAAACGTTGACGGATTGGAAGTCGGCGACACGGCTCTGATTGCCGACGATTTTTATACGCTTGACGACATGGGACGCGATGCCGGAACGATCTCTTATGAAATAATGTCGCGCGTCGGCAAAAACACGCGTTATATTCGTAAATATATTGAAGAATAAAAAGCCATTTTCGATCTGAACCGCCCTCCGGAAGGAGGACGGTTCAGTCGTTTTACGATCTTATCAAAATCAGATTTTTCAGCGTCCCATCTGTCTTTGCCGAACGACACGATCAGCTGTCGAAACAGTTGTCCGTTTTACTTCCTGCGACGTTTCTTCGTGTCTTTCGACGGTTGATGCGACTTTAACTCTTTCCGTGCTGACAACTTCTTTGTCACGGTTTGTTTCATTCAGCTCATTAACCGTTTCGGTAACAACTTTTGTCTGAACTTCCGCAGGGGCATTCATCGGGTTGCCGTCAAAGTCCGTCAGCGTTACCGTAGCTTTTCCCGTATCGGAATTTACATCAATATGAACAACACCGTCGGCAGTTACTTTAACGTATTCGCCGTTTTCCTCCGGCCGCCACAACTGATTGGCCGGAACCCCCAATTCTCTTGCCTCGGCGGCAACCTGCTCAGGTGTATAGGCTTTATAGTCAAGCGTCGTTTCTGTCGTTTCAAAGCCGGCATATTTCTTGGCCGGAACGGTCTCTTCGCCGTGAGCATATTTAATGACCAGTTTGTCACCGCGCTGCAGATCATCCCTGCTGCTGACTTCAATCCGTTCGCCGTCGCGGGTGACGTAGATGTCTTCAACTCCCTGCTGCCCCGCCTGAATACTGTTTTTACCGTAAGTGTGGTATATCAGCTTGGAGGAGGTTGCCGTTTCCGGCTGATATTCCGCCGGTTGGAACGAAGCATCATATTGCAGGTTTTCATAAGTGGTAACTGTCTGATCAACCCATGTTTCAACCGGCTCCGTTACGATTTTCTGTTCCACAACGGTTTCCCGATGATCGACTGTCCCGATGCGTATACGGCTGTTATGCATGTCATGGCAATCATCAAGATGAGACGAACCGCCAAAAGGAGCATGCGGATTGTATTGGATATCCGTCGGATAACCGATGCCGCCCGCTCTGCCGCTTTCGGAATTATAAAGGGGCAATTTGGCAGCAAACGCTTTTTCAATCTGCTCCGGCGTATATTCATCCGGACAGTTAAGCATTTTAGCCAATTCAAAATCACCTTTGTATTGAGCTGCCATAACCGCGGTATGGACGGCATGCTCCGGGGTGCAGCCTTCGGGAAGTTTAACCCACTCTTCAACTTGGGCACGACCGAGCATGCTATTGACAACTTCCTGTCCGGTCATTCCGTTTTCGCCCAGTTTGTCAGCCACTAACGGATAGTATTCATTAATATGAGCCACGCGGTATTCGTAGAATCTCTGAACCTGCGCAGAAGTAGAGAAATCATGCGCGGATACAGGCACTTCTGTTTCGTTACCCGTACCAGTCTGAGCCTCAGGTTCTGTTGAGGTTTGAGGTTCAGACTCCGGCTGAACCTGCGACTCGGGCTGAGTCTGGGGCTCGGTTTCCGGCTGTACCTGCAGCTCGGGCTGAGTCTGAGGCTCGGTTTCCGCCGAAACAACCTGGGTCTCAGCTCCGTGCATTCCGCCAACAGCTGCAACCGTGGTCAAACCGATAAGGGTACCAAGGGCACTGCCGGCCAAGACTTTGCGTGCTTTGCTTTTTTGCGCCTTATACTCCGGGCTGTCGGGATTTAATCCGTAAAGTTTGGAATATTCTTTGGATGCAATCGCTATGGAAGCCGAAGTTGTCGCCGCGGTGCGCAACAGATACTTTCCGCTGGTAAAATTGTTTTTGATACCTTCCCAGGCGCCGCTCCACGAAAAGCCCGAGGAAGTCGCGCTTGCAACGCTCGCATCGGCTACATTCTGAGCCGCATCGGCATTCAGCAGGTTAGAGGTCAACCCTATATTATCAAGGCTCATACCTGTTAATGACAAAGCACTGGTTACGACACCGGCACCCAAAACGACAAATTGCTCTTTATTGCTCTTGAGATAATCCCAATAGCTTTTTTCTTCTTTTTCAGCGGCCATACGCTGCTGCTGAACAGTCTGCCCCAAGCGGTAAGTACTGTAAACGGCAATGCCTACGCCTCCGAACAAAACCGAAATAGCGCCTGTCTTGGCAAGACTCTTGGCAAACGGATAAGCCTTCGGATATGCTTTGGTGAGCTTTTCATCTACTTTTTTGACCTCTTTGGCAAAAGCAGTCAGACCGGTATGGTCTGCCAAACGTTTGGCAAACTTTGTCAGTGAATTCATTTTTGAAGCCAGAAAACCAACCGCAGCTTTGCCGCTGATCCGGATTTTTTCTTTTCTTTCTGCGGAGAACAAAGACGTAAAAAGCTTAGTCGCTTTTGCTTTGGCCACCGCACCGGTCAGTTTTTTACCTTTGGAAACCATTTCAGAAACAGCAGAAACGGCTACCAGCTGAACACAATTAGCCGACATAATGTTCTGTAACAGCTTTTTATAATCTTCCGGCTTTGCTCTGCCTTCCAGAATTTCTTTTTCCGCTTCCTTGGCCGAAACTTCTTCTATCTGGCGGCGCAACTCTTCTGCGTTAACGTTATCGGAGTCTTTGTCATTGGTAATTTCAATTCCGCTCCAGAAATTGTCCATGCCCTTTTTGAAAGCCTCATCTTCGACATAAGCATCCTTTACGGCGGCCAAAGCGGTCTGGCGCCGTTCGATTTCAACCTTGGCAGCGGTATCGGCGGCTTTCATATCCTTTTCGGAAAATTCGTTCTGAAAAGCGGCCAGGTTCTCGGTGTCTCCGGCATCACGCAAAACCTGCTCGACTTCCCACAGTTCAAACAGGCTGCGAGATTTCAAATTACCGGCTTTTACAATTTTGACAGCATCTTGAAGTTCCATGTTTTTGTCCTCTGTTGAAGACTGCGTTAAACAGCCCTGATGTTCCTAATTGCCGGTAATATATCATAATTTTTAAAGCCGCGCAATATATTTTTGTCAATTTTTGTATTTTTCTTTAAATTGACAAATTTCTTTGATCCAAGCTTTATTTTAGCACTAAATTGTTAATATTTCACTATAAAAAATCCCCGTATTTGCAAAAATACGGGGAGAATTCAGGCCGGCAGACTATCAGGCGACTTTGGCGTCAAAACAGATGTCCTTACCCTCAATATCGGCTTTGGTGCCGCCGGCGCAACCGCTGCCGAACTTAACAGCCAAAACCTGCTCGGAAATATAGGACTTGTTTTCTTCCAGTGCCTGAGCCAATTCGCTGTCCGAGGTTGCATAGCACAATTCGATGCGGTCGGAGATGTTAAAATCCTTATCCTTGCGCATTGTTTGCACCAGACGGACAAAATCACGCGCCATGCCTTCGCGCTTGAGTTCTTCGGTTACGACCGTATCCAGCGTTACCACGGCTTTATTGTCGGCAAAAGCGCGACCGGCGACACCGTCTTTCATTTCCAGACGAACTTCAAATAAATCGTTTTTGAGCACTTGCCCGCCGATATTCAACGTGCCGTCGCCGTTTAATGTCCACTGCCCCTGCTTGTATGCAGCCATGACGGCGCCCATGTCTTTGCCGAGCGCTTTTCCCAAAAGCGGCGTATAGAGATAAATCTTCTTCTCGGCATATTTGCCTAAGTTATTGTCAAACAGGACTTCCTTGACGTTCAGCTCGTCTTTGACAATCTCCTGATAAGATTTGTCAAAGGCGGCTCCGACAACCGTCAGGCTGCTCAGCGGCAAACGGTTGCGCAAATTGTTTTCCTCGCGGATAAACTTGGCGGCAGAACACAAATCCTGTACGAAATCCATCTCGTTCATCAGTTTCTCGTCCGGCGTGATTTCGTTCAAAGCCGGATAATCAACCAGATGTACGGATTCCTCTCCGGTCAGATTTTTGAAAATATGTTCGGTAACAAACGGCATTAACGGCGCCATGATCTTGCACAAGTTTACCAAAACAGTGTAAAGCGTGTCAAACGCCTGCGTATCTCCTTCCCAGAAGCGATCGCGGGTGCGACGGATATACCAGTTGTTTAAGACTTCCATAAAAGACGCAATTTCATTGCAGCTCAACGCCACGTCATAAGTATCCAACCCCTGTTTGACAACGTCGCGCAGGTGCTTGAGCTTGGAAAGGATATAATTGTCTATCGCCTCGCCGGAAGAGCTGATTTCTTCGGCTTTGTAACCTTCGGCATTGGCATAGAGCGTAAAGAAGTAAAAAGCGTTCCACAGCGGGATCTGCGCAACCCGAGCCGCTTTGGCAATCTCTTTGCCTTCAAGGTCAATGGCCAGGTTGCCGCCTTTCAGAACCGGAGAGGAAACCAGGAACCAGCGCAGCGTGTCCGAGCCCATGATATCCAGAACATTGTTGGGATCCGGATAGTTTTTCAGACGTTTGGAAAGCTTCTGCCCCCCTTCCGCCATTAACAAACCGGTGCAGATGCAGTTTTTGAAAGCCGGACGGTTGTGCAACGCGGTTGACAAAACCGTCAGCGTATAGAACCAGCCGCGGGTCTGATCCATGGCCTCGACAATGAAGTCGGCCGGGAAATGGTTTTCGAACCACTCCTTGTTGTCAAACGGATAATGCACCTGCGCATAGGGCATTGAACCGGATTCAAACCAGCAATCAAAAACGTCGCCGACGCGGCGCATCATGGTTTGTCCGGACGGATCGTCGGGATTGGGATAAACTACGTCATCAATGTAAGGCTTGTGCAAATTGCCGACTTCGATGCCGGTCTTTTCCTTAATCTCGGCAACAGAACCGAAAACATCAATCCGCGGAAACTTCGGATTATCCGATTTCCAGACCGGAATCGGCGTCCCCCAGAAACGGTTGCGAGAAATCGACCAGTCGCGCGCGCCTTCCAGCCATTTGCCGAAACGACCGTCTTTAATATGCTCCGGAACCCAGTTGATCTGCTGATTATTCTTAACCATTTCGTCGCGGAAGTCGGTCACTTTGACAAACCAGCTCGACATTGCCTTGTAGATCAGCGGAGTGTCGGTACGCCAGCAGAAAGGATAAGAGTGGGTGTACTGCTCTTTTTTGACCAGCAGACCGTTTTCCTTGAGCCACTGCATAATCGGTTCATTGGTCTCAAACACCTGTCTGCCCTGATAATCCGGCACTTCAGCAGTGAATTTTCCGGCTTCGTCTACGGGGCAGACTACCGGGAAATTCTCGTCATAGGCGCGGCAGGCCTCAAAGTCGTCCTGACCGAAACCCGGTGCAATATGAACAACGCCGGTACCGTCTTCGGTCGAAACAAACTCACCTGACAAAACTTTAAAGCAGCCCTGTTCTTTTAAATGTTTAAAGTAAGGGAACATCGGCTCATAGCTCATGCCAACCAAATCGGCACCTTTCATTGAACCGACCTCCGCTGCTTTTTCGAGTTGTTTCTTATAACGTCCGAGCAACGCCCGCGCCAAAACATATTTCTGCCCGTCTTCTTCCATGACCACGTAATCAATGTCTTTACCGACGGCAAGCATCAGATTGGAAGGCAGGGTCCAGGGCGTTGTTGTCCAAACCAAAATTTTCATACCGTTTTCAAGCTTAAACATAACGGTTATGGCATTATCGGTTTTATCCTGATAGCCCTGATTGACTTCAAAATTGGACAACGGCGTTTCGGCTGCCCAGGAATAAGGCAAAACGCGGTAATCTTCATAAACCAGACCTTTGTCATAAAGCTGCTTGAAATTGCTAATGACGCTTTCCATAAACGGCAGATCCATAGTTTTGTAGTCATGGCTGAAATCTACCCAGCGGCCGATACGCTTGAACATATCGACCCAGATGCCGGAATATTTAAGCACGTCGGAACGGCAGAAGTCATTAAACTTTTCGACGCCGTATTCCTCAATCTGTTTGCGGCCGGATACGCCGAGCTGTTTTTCGGCTGACATTTCGGCCGGCAGGCCGTGACAGTCCCAACCGAGGCGGCGGTCGACTTTTTTGCCGTTCATGGTCTGATAGCGGGCAACCACGTCCTTGACATAAGACACCATTATATGTCCGTAATGCGGCGTGCCGTTGGCAAACGGCGGCCCGTCATAGAATACGAATTCGGCTGCTCCGTCGCGGTTGCGAACGGACTTTTCAAAAGTCTTGTCTTCGTCCCAGAACTTGAGGACTTCTTTTTCGATCTCGACAAAGTCGGGTTTGGCCTTGACCTCGGCATAATGTTCAGTCATCTGTAAACACCTTGATTTATTTGATTGATTATATACGGAAAAACGTTTGAATATGTGCAGCAAAAAAGAACATCCCCCTAGGGGATAATACGGAATATGACATGTATGTAAAAACTGCGCATAAATTCTCTCTTTACGGTAAATTCGCGGTTTAGGATAATACAATGAATCGGCGGAGTCAATTATAAAGTATATTTCACAACATGTATATTTATTCGAAAACTTCGCCGCAGATGCACGGCTCGGCAACACCTGTCGTAAAAGGATAAGATGTCGGCATAAAATTGAGCCGCCGGACAGCAAGATATGCAAAGGCCTGCGCTTCAATTCCTTCGGAATCCATATCATAGTATTCCGCGGTCTGAACATCGGCATTTATCAGTTTTTGCCGCAGAAAGCGCAGTAATGTCGGATTGCGGGCGCCTTCGCCGCAGACAACGACAACCGACGGCATTTCCGGCAGATAAAGCGCCATTGAATAAGCCGTTTCCTCGGCAATAAACGACGTCGCCGTAGCAGCGCCGTCGGCCAGCGACAAGCCTTCCAGATTTTCGAGTTTTTCGCGAAAAGTATATTTATCAGCCGCTTTCGGAGGATATTTTGCCAAAAATTTATGACGCATCAAAGCAGCCAGGACATGACCGTCAATTTGTCCCGACGCCGCCAGCGAGCCGTTATAATCCGTCTGCTGCCCGGCATGTTTGAAAACCCAGTCGTTAACGCCATTTAGCCCGACGCCGACATCAAAAGCCTTCATTTCGCCGTTGGCTCCAATCCACGTCAGCGAAGCCAGACCGCCGATATTGAGAAAGACTGCCGGTTTGGGAAGCTTTTGCGCCAAAGCCATGTGATAGATCGGCGACAACGGCGCGCCCTGGCCTCCGGCAGCAATATCGGCATGTCGGAAGCGCCCGACAACGCGGATCCCGGATTTATCCGCCAGATACTGCGAATCGCCGAGTTGGGAAATCTGCCCTTCGGCCGCTTTGTGAAACAGCGTATGTCCGTGAAAGCCGATAATATCCGGCGGCGTTTCGACCGAATTTTTAACTTCAGCGACAATTTCAAGGTTAAATTCGGTAAAACGGCGCTCAATCGTATCCTTTTCTTCCGCCGAAATTTCTTCGGGACGGCTATGCAGCCGGCGCAAATCCTCAGCCAAACCATCGTCAAAAGGAAACTCCAATGACTTCCGGGCTTCAAAAACATCAACTCCGTCGGTACGGATCAGGGCGGCGCGCACCCCCTGTAAAGACGAACCGCTCATCAGTCCGAGAGCATTTTGCGCTTTTAAGGCTTCCATTGTAAAAAAATATTCTCCCAAGCTTGCATTGTTGTTTTTATATGCTAATATAGCCAAGTTAAAATTTAGTTAGAAAACGATATGATAAGGAAAGGAATAATGAGCCGATTTAAGTCACAGTTCATGAACATCATGACGGAAAGGGGGTTCTACAATCAATGCACAAACGAGGACGGTTTTGACGCCTACCTCTACCAATGCGAAAAAGATGGCAAACCCGCTGTCGGCTATCTGGGTTCCGATCCGACCGGCGACAGCCTGCATGTCGGACACATTGTGCCTTTGATGATGATGCGCTGGTTTCAGAAATGCGGTCATAAGCCCCTTACCCTGGTCGGCGGCGCCACGGCGCGCATCGGAGATCCTTCCGGCAAAGACAAATTGCGTCCGTTTCTGAGTGAGGAAACTCTGGCGCATAATGTCGAAGGCCTTAAAAAGTCTTTTTCCAAATTCCTTAAATTCGGCAATGGCGCGACAGACGCGGTAATGGTCGACAACTGGAACTGGTTCAAAGACATCAATTACCTTGCCTTTCTGCGCGACGTCGGCACTTATTACTCCGTCAACCGCATGCTGACGATGGAAAGCGTCAAGACCAGACTTGACCGCGAACAGCCGATGAGCTTTTTGGAATTTAACTATATGTTGCTGCAAGGATACGATTTCTGCAAACTTTATCAGCAATACGGCTGCCGCGCACAAATTGCCGGCTCCGATCAATGGGGCAACATCACTTCGGGTACCGAACTCGGCCGCCGCAAGTATGACGTTGAACTGTTCGGTTTCACCAGCCCGATTATTACCGACTCTGCCGGCAAGAAAATGGGCAAGTCGGAAGGCAATGCGGTCTGGATTAATGACGAAAAACTGCCGGCTTACGACTATTATCAATACTTCCGTAACATCGGCGACGCGGAAGTCGGCAAATGCCTGCGCATTTTTACGGATCTACCGATGGATGAAATCCGTCGTCTGGAAGCTCTGAAAGATCAGGAGATAAACGAGGCTAAAAAAATACTGGCTTTTGAAGCAACAAAAATCTGCCGCGGAGAAGCTGAAGCCGAAGCCTCCAGAAAAACTGCCGTTCAGGTCTTTGAACAGGGCACGGCCGGCGGCGAATTGCCCAGCATCGAGGTTTCCGGCGACATCGGCGTTCTGGATGCCTTTTTGCAGCTCGGTTTCGTCGCCAGCAAAGGCGAAGCGCGTCGTCTCATTAAACAAAACGGCCTCAAAATTAACGATCAGATCGTCAGTGACGAAAACTATGTCATTACCGCAAAAGACTTTGCAGACGGACAGGCAAAACTCTCACAGGGCAAAAAGAAACACGGGTTGCTCAAGAGATAGCATTTGCAACAACCGTTCGTTTCCCCGTTGCCCAAACCGTTCAAATTCCGAAGGACAGGCCGGCAACGGGGATTTTTTGTAAAAAAAGATTGCATTTTTGTCTAAAAAGCCGTACTCTGCTTATGTCAAATTAAGTTTTACAAATAAATAACAAATTATCATGGCAGAAGAAAAGAATAAAGCACACAAGGTCATCAGATCGGCTTATGTGCAAAAATGTCTGGAATCAAACGAATTGTTTACGCTGTTTTTCGGATCGGAAGATAAAAATACGGTTCTGGAGCTTCCCAAAACATGGTTTCGCGGCGTCGGATGTCCTAAAAAGGGCTCCAAGATTACGCTGATTCAAGACGGAACAGAAGTAACCATGCTGATTAACAACAAGCAATTCTATCCGTCTCTCAATCCGTTGAGCATCAAAGACATTCCTTCGCGAAAATGCAAGTAAAAAAACGTTTTCAGGCCTGATCCGCTTGCGGATTCAGGCTTTTTTTATATGTTAACGGCAGCTTTTTAAATTTGCCGTAACAAAACGGCAAACATAGCTTGATATTTGCATTAGAAATCATTAAATTTAAGGAGCAGAACAGAGGAGAAAACAATATGAACAACAATCTGCCCGAATTGCGGGACATCCATCTGCCCGACGGAGTTTCCGCCTGGCCGCCGGCTTACGGCTGGTGGGTGATTCTGGCCGTTGTTCTCGGACTGTTGGCAGCGGCGCGTCTGTTTTCATTCCTGCGCAAGAAATCCAAAAAACTCTACGCTTTGCACCTTTTGAAAAACATTCACTGCAACAATACGCTGGATGCCGCGGTCGAAATGTCTAAAATTCTGCGCCGCATATGCGTTTACAAATATCCGGCGGCGGCCACCCTGTTCGGCCGGGAATGGATTTCTTTCCTAAACTCTGAAAGCCGGAACAAGCTTGAAGGAAAAAGCGCCGAACTGCTGATGAATGCGCCTTATATTGCCGAAAGAGGTGCACCGTTCACTTCCGCCGACGTTATCCGGTTGCGACAATTTTGCCAAGAATGGATAGGAGAAAACTTATGATACAATTTGCCTATCCGTTGATGTTCGTTCTTTTGTTTTTGCCGTTTGCGTTTCGCCGGCTGCTGCCTCCGCTCAAAGGCCTGCACGGCGACGCGCTCCGGGTTCCGTTTATCGGAGATCTGGAAAAAATCTCAATCCGATCCGGCGCGGCGTGGACGCTCGGCAGCAGCGGCAATTTTTCGCGTTTTTTTTGGATGCTGTACGGCGTCTGGTTTCTGCTGGTCTGCGCGGCGGCACGACCGCAGCTGCTCGGCGAGCCGATCCGTCTGGACAACGAAAGCCGCGACATTATGCTGGTTCTGGATATCTCCACCTCTATGCTGGCACAAGACTTTGCCATCGGCAACCGGCGGATTGACCGTCTGACCGCAGTCAAAAAAACCGCTTCCGACTTTGTAAAAAAACGCGCCAACGACCGTATCGGTCTGATTTTGTTCGGCACGCGCGCTTATTTGCAGGCGCCTTTGACTTATGACAAAAACGCTATCGACGAAACGCTGTGGTCAATGCAGGCCGGCATGGCCGGTGATTCCACAAGTATCGGCGACGCCCTCGGACTGGCGCTCAAAAATCTGCAAAATGCCAAAGACCTGCAAAACAAGATCATTATCCTGCTGACCGACGGCGAAAACAACGACGGCAGCATCTCGCTGGCACAAGCGCTCAAGCTCGCTACGGACGAAGGCATCAAGACCTACACCATCGGCGTGGGCTCGCAAAATTTGTTTCTAAGCTCGTTGTTCGGACAGGTTCGCGGAATTGACGAGCAAGACCTCGACGCCATTGCCCGCGCCACCAAAGGCCGATATTTCCGCGCCGGCAATACGCAGGCTCTGCAACAGATTTATAACGTCATCGACAGTCTGGAACCGGCACGCAACGAAGACCGTTTTGTCCGCGAAACCAGAGAGCTTTATTATATTCCGCTGCTGGCGGCAGTTTTGTCCGCATTGGTTTTGGCCTATGCTTTAAGGAGGGCCGGATAATGGACGAGTTTCTGATTAAATTTCATTTTCTGCGGCCGTGGCTCCTGCTGCTCGCACTGATCCCGCTGCTTGGTTTTGCACGTAGCTTCAAAGGACGTGGCCTACAATCTTCGTGGCAGAAAATCGTTGATGCGCGGCTGCTGGATTTTCTGCTTGTCCGCGGCTCGTCCGCCCAGCGCCGTTTTTTAAGCCTGGTCGCGCTGGCCGGTTTTTTGACGGCGATTGCCGCAGTGGCTGGTCCGAGCTGGAAAAAAATCGAAATCCCGGCGTTGACACCTCAGAATTCGGCGATAATTCTGCTCAACCTCTCAAGCGACATGAAAGAAACCGATTTTTCGCCAAGCCGGCTTGACCGCGCCAAATACAAAATCAAAGACCTGCTGCAACTGCTCGGCGGCACACAGACCGGACTGGAGGTTTATTCGGGAGAACCGTTTGTCGTCTCGCCCATGACCGATGACACAAACGTTTTGGTCAACCTGCTGCCGGCAATCGACTACAACATCATGCCTCTTAACGGCGACCGGCTTGACCGCGCGATAGATCTGGCGGTCGAAAGACTTAAGTCGGCGCAGTATCCGCAGGGCGAAATCATTGTCTTTGCCCCCGACGTTGGCCAAAAATTCGAACAGGCTCTTGAGGCTGCCCGTCGTGCCAAAGACAACGGTTACAGCGTTAACGTCATCGGCATAACGACCGGAAATTCCGACAAGCTCGAAATGACGGCCAAAACCGGCGGCGGCATTTATGTCCGGTTGCAAAACGGCGATGCTGACATCGCGCCGCTGGCACAAAAAATTGCACACGGCCAAACAGCTTTCGGCGAAGGCAGAAACCTGCATTCGGTCTGGTTGGATTACGGTTGGTATCTGCTGGCGTTGCCGCTGCTGTGCTGTCTTTATTTTTTCCGTCGCGGCATTTTTACCCTTGCAGGCCTTTGCCTGCTTTGTCCCACGGCAGAAGCGAGTTTCTTTTTCAATGCCGATCAGGACGGGCTCAGAGCCTTTAACAATCAGGATTATCCGACAGCAGCCAAGACTTTCGAAGCGCCGGAATGGAAAGGTGCGAGCTACTACCGGCAGGGCGAATATGACAAAGCCTATGCCGAATATTCAAAAGGCGACAACGAAACGGCGCTTTATAATCAGGGAAACGCGCTGGCCAAAAGCGGCAAAATCGATGAAGCAATCGCCAAATACGAAGAGGTGCTCAAACTCAGCCCGGCTCATGAAGACGCCAAATTTAACCTTGAATACTTAAAGCAACAGAAAGAACAGCAGCAAGATCGGCAACAATCGCAGCAAAACCAACAGCAACAGTCTCAGCAGGGACAGGAAAAAGAACAGAATCAGGAGCAGCAGAGTCAGACGCCGAGCAATCAGCAGAATGATGAACAGCAGCCCCAAGAGAATGGAAACGAGCAACAGAGCGGACAAGCGGAAGCAAATTCCGCCGAGCAGGAAGAACAAGATTCCGACGACAGGCGGCAAAACGAAGCCAATCAGCAATCGCCGCAGGAGCTTGAGCAATCTTCAGAACAGGAACAAAACGGACAGCAGGGCGGCGCCGTTCAACAGCAGGGACAGGAAGACGAAGAAGAATATGACGAGAAGATCCAGGCGCGCGCTCAGCAGCTGCGCGAAATTCCCGAAGACGCCGGCGGTCTGTTGCGTGCGTTTATCGCGCAGGAATACCGCCGCAACCGTTATCGTGACAGTCAGGAGTAAAAAATCATGAAAAAATTTGTCAGTACAATTTTAGGACTCGTTTTTTTGTGGAACACTTCGGCGGCCGCCCAGAGTTTTGACGCGACGGTCAACCGCAACAAGATTCCCGAAGGAGAAACTTTTTTACTGACGCTTGAACTTAACGGCGGCAGAACCGCTGCCTCTCCCGATTTAAGCGCACTTAACGCCGACTTCACCACTTACTCTGTTTCCAATGCGTTCCGCACGACCGTTATTAACGGCAAAGCCCGGCAATCGCAACAGTGGAACCTCGTTTTGATGCCGAATAAAACCGGCAGCCTGACAATTCCCGCTCTGAAACTTGACAACCTCGAGAGCAAACCGATTACCATTGAAGTCAGCGCCGCCGGCAGCGAGATCAATGCACCGGCAGGAAACGACGGCAGCGGCAAACAGCTTGACAAATTTTCGCTCAAAGGCAGCGTTGACAATAAAAATCCTTTTGTGCAGGAGCAAATCGTCTATACCCTCAGACTGACCGACCGCGGCGGCCTGCAAGGCGAAGAGCCCTATTTTGAAGGCAGCGGCAATGACTGGATTATCAAAAGTCTCGGCGCGCCGGAAGTAAACTCGCAGATTGTCAACGGGCAGACAACCCGAGAGCTTGTTTTCAAATATGCGTTGTTTCCGCAAAAAAGCGGCTCGCTGACAATTCCGGCAGTCAAATTCCGCGGTTTTTATCTGACCAAAGAAAGCCGCAACGATCCGTTCGGACGCTTTTTCAACGATGACATATTTTTGGGCGGTTTCGGCATGACCGACGTCTTTGCAACTAAAAACCCGATTTTTTTGAGCACCAAACCGATTGCGATTGAGGTCAGGCCGGCTCCTGAAGGCATCGGCAAATGGTGGTTGCCGGCTCAGGACGTCAGAATCTTTGCGCAGTTTGAACCAAGCAAGCCCGATTTTAAGGTCGGCGAAGCCGTTACCCGAACAATTTATCTGCAGGCAACCGGCGTTATCGACAGCCAGCTGCCGGAAATCAAATTTGCGCAGGCGCAAGGCCTCAAACAATACCCCGAAAAACCGGAGACAATCATGAAAGTGCAAAACGGACAGGTTGTTTCGACCGAGAAAATCGCCAACGTTTATATTCCCGCGCAAAGCGGCGAACTTACCCTGCCAGCTATCAGCGTACCGTGGTTTAACGTCAATACCGGGCAAACGGAAACAGCGCGCATCCCCGAGCAGAAAATAACCGTCGGCGGCAACGCGGCACCGGCGACAACGGCGCCACAGACACAAGTCGTGCAAACCGGCTCAAACGCGTCCTTACAACCGAAAGTTGTGCAGGAACTCCCCCAGGCTGAAATTTATCTGCTGCTCGGCGCGGCCTTCGGTTTCGGAATCATTCTCAGTTTCGCGCTGATGAAACTGTTTTCCGGCCGCCGCAGTGAAAAATCACCCGGCAATCCGCTCAAAGAGATTCGCAAAGCAGCGCAGAACAGAGACTTGCGCAAGCTTCGAGACGCCGTTTTGCTGTGGGCAGGCAACCGTTATCCTGAAGCGCAGATATTCAGCCTGAACGACGTCGAAGATTTGGTCGGAGACCGTTCTTTCAACTGCGAACTTGAAAAGCTCGGCGAAGCCCTGTACGCCAATCAGGAAGCCGAATGGAACGCTGAGACTTTTTTAAAGGTCTTTGACAGGATCAACAAGACAAAGATAAGGAAGAAACATGACAACGAACTGCTCCCCAAACTCTACAAATAATATTCTGTATTTGAAAAGAATCACTTATGACGGCGACGCTTTTGAGAGTTATTACATTCCGGCGGCAGAAGTAGACGCTGCCCTGAAAAGAGGCTCAGTTCCGCTACTTAAAATTGACGGCGCGCCGCAAAACGGCCCCAAAACGGCGATTATTCTCGGACAAGAGAAGCATCCCGAACGCTTCGAAAAGGATTATTCGCTGCATCCGGATTATGCCCATGTTATTCTTGAAGCCGGCGGTAATCCTTATTTTATTTTTTATGACAATATCCGCGAACAGCTTGAAAACATCCGCCCCGACGCGATTTTTCTGATCGGCGGAATTTTCAACTCGCCGGCGGCATGGTATGACGTCCCGGCGGAAGAAATTGACAAACGAGGTCTGGCTTATCTGACGCTGCTTGATTATGCCAAAGAAAACAAACTGCCTGTTTTGGGCATCTGCGCCGGCATGCAGATGCTGGCCGGTTATTTCGGCGCCAAAATGCAAAAAGGCATCAACGACGGTCGAAGCCCGAAACAATCGCACAAGCAAAACGGCGAAAAAATCGTCCACCGGGTTTTGATAAAAGACGGAACGCTGCTCGCCTCAATTGTCGGAAGCAACGCAATTATGACAAACTCTTCGCATAATGAAGCCGTTATCGCCGGCAGTTGCGGCAACATCACCGTTTCTGCTCAGGCGGACGACGGCATTGTCGAAGCTGTCGAGCCCGTAAACGGCTGGAACAAATTTCTGCTCGGACTTCAATGGCATCCGGAACGTCTGGTCAAACAAGGAGACATAGCGGCTCAAGCCATTTTCAAATCTTTTATAAAAAGTGCAAAACATGATTAACAGGCTTAAGGAAATAAACGATTTGCATTTTATCGTCGACCTGATGTATGCCGGAACCGCGCATAACATGACCGGGCGACCGGTTTACCGGGAAATCGGCCTCGGCAACAGAGCCTTGGTTCATCAGGACTTATGGAACAAACTCGAAAAGCTGGTTCCGTGGCTTGAAGTACGCCGGCGCAAAATCAAAGTTTTTGACGCCTACCGACCGCCGCTGGCACATTGCATGCTGCGTGAGATTATTCCGCAGCCGGGTTTCTTTGCGCCTGATCCGTCGGTTTCGCCTCACTGCCGCGCCGCGGCCGTTGACGTATGCCTGACCGACGAGAACGGCGTTGAGCTTGAATACCCGACGGCGGTTGACGCCTATGATCCGTATTATGCACAAGAAGTTCAAAGCGGCCACAGCGAAGCGTTTTTCGAATATCTTAAACAGGCGCGCCATGATTATGTCGGGGGAACGAAAGAAGCGCGCAAAAACCGTGACGAACTTCGCGAATTAATGGAAAGCGTCGGACTGAAAGCCCTCCCCCACGAATGGTGGCATTATGAACTGCCGCACGGCCGCGAAGACGACCGTTATCCCGTAATAAATCGGTGATAACGCGCTTCCTTTTCAAAATCTTCTATAAAATCAAGCCGAAATGTCCCGACATCCATGCCTCGATTATCGAAATCACATGACAAGGCTTTTGCCTAATGGACGCTGTGCGGCTCCATGTCATTTTGCCTTGCGACAATAAAGGCAAAATCGCGGTTATCGGTAGCGGCTATCTTTTCACCCTCGGCATTGCAGATAAGCCACATCGGCTTACCGTCATATTCGCCATGTTTGATAAAAGCGAAATTATCGTCATTCCACTCGTCTTCGCCGAGCAGTCCCTCAATTTCAGTCAACATATTCTTGTCTAACATTTTTCTCTCTTTAACATTTAGAAACATTTTAACATGTATAATGTTAAATATTAACTAACAATTTCCGAGGTTGCCTCATGTTTGTCAGCATTAACAAAAAAATCATTTACAGCATTCTCTTCTTGTTTTTGTTTACGTCGGTAATTTTCGTTTCTACGTTCTATATCGTTTACGGCAATAAAATTCAGGAAGAGCAGTTATACAGCATTCAGCGCAATCAGCAATACATTGATCTCCTGTATCAAAACATCAACATGATTAAGGACTTGCGCACCATCGTCGGAGACAATCCCAAACTTAAAATTGACAAGGCCATAAAAGACAAAATCTTTGCCTCCGAACAAGGCCAGATAAAAGAGCTTTCAAGCAGAAAAGAACAAATGGCCAAAGCCAACCAGAGCTTCGACGAACGTTATCAGGCAATTCAAACCAGTCTGCAAATTTTCGGCATCAGCTCAATTTTGCTGTTTATTACCATCATTCTGGTCGGCTATCTGATCAGCCGCTGGGTTTTGATGCCTATTAACAGGATTTCCGCCGTTTCCGAAAAAGTGTCTGCCGGAAATCTTAAAATTCGCATTCAAAATCCCAAACAGGCTTTCTTCAAAGACGAACTCAACAATCTGACAGACACGTTTAACCTTATGCTCGACAACCTCGAAAGCGTTATTCGTGAAGTCAAAGACAAAGAGGCCTTCCTGCAGGCGCTGATCGACAGTATCCCCGATGGCATTCGCGTTATTGACAAAGATTACAACATCATTATAGCAAACAAAGCTTATTACAATCAAATCGGCTGTCATAAAAACAAACCGCTTAAATGTTATAAAGCGGCACAAAATATAAGCCATCCCTGCAGCGAACAAACCCATCACTGCCCGCTGCGCGCTATCTTGCGGCAAAAGGCACAAAATGTCCGCGTCATCCAAAAGTTTTACAAACATCCTAACCGTCATCTGTCAATTAATGCCGCCCCGCTGATGCATTACGGCAAAGAGGGCTACATTGTCGAATCGATCCGCGATCTCAGCGATGACATCAACTTCTCGCATCAACAAAAACTTTCATCGCTGGGCTTCCTGTCAACATCAATCGCCCATGAGATGAAAAATCAGCTCGGCGCCCTGCGCATGATTGTTGAACGCCTCAATGACAAATATTACCAAAACAAACCCGACACCGCCGAAGACAAAAAACTGCTCAATCTGGTGCATTCCGAACTGATCAACTGTATCGACATCCCCGAACGGCTGCTCAAACTGACACGAAATTCGTCGTCCGCAACCGGCGACATAGACTGTGCCTCAAGCATCCGCGACATCATCAGCCTGCTTGACTTTGAAGCCAAAAGCAAAGGAATTACCATTTCCTTGTACGCCCCCGAAACAGCAAGTCCCATCCGCGGCAGCGAAGCCGATTTCAAGATGGTCGGCATCAATCTGATTCTCAATGCGCTTAAAGCTATTGAAGACACGGGACAAATTGACATCACTCTTAAGGAAACGTCTAAAAACATTGTCATCGACTTTGCCGACAACGGCATCGGCATTCCCGAACAAAACCTCAACCGCATTTTCGATCCGTTCTTTTCCAACGGTTCGGACAGTTCAAACAAAGGCAACGGCCTCGGATTATCAATTTCCAGATCAATCGTCGAAAAGGCCGGAGGCACCATCAGCGTCAAAAGCAAGGTCGGAAAAGGCAGCGTCTTCACCTTGTCCTTCCCGAAAATAAAAAATCTTGCAAAATAAAGATTATCGGTTTATTAATATGCAAAACATAACCAAACAAAGGATTTTTTTATGAGTAAAGAAGAGTTATTGGAACTCACCGGTGAAGTTGTAGAAAAGCTTCCAAACGCCATGTTTCGCGTCAAGTTAGAAAACGGCGTCGAAATCTTGGCGCATACCGCCGGCAAAATGCGCAAGTTCCGCATCAGAGTTATGGTCGGTGACAAAGTGGATATCGAGATGACGCCTTATGACCTGACCAAAGGCAGAATTACTTTCCGCCATAAAGAATAACAGAAAACCGCTCTAAAGAGCGGTTTTTTGATTATTCGCAAACAAAAATATTCCGTTTATTTTATATAAACGGTATGCAGCATGTTTGTCCTTCCCGCAACATTAAGCGGGAAACCGGCCGTAATAATGATATGATCGCCGGATTTGGCCATGCCGGATTTGACGATTGCCTTAACGGCGCAACCTTCAACCTTCTCAAAACTCTTGAAACTTTCTTTGTTGATATAAGGGCGTACACCCCAAACCAAAACCAGACGGCGTGCTACCTCGGCATGCGGCGTCAGCGCCAAAATCGGCAGCGACGGACGTTCGCGGGCAGTCAAGAAAGTCGTAAATCCGGAAGTCGTATATGAAACGATCGCCTTGACGTTTTTCAAAACCGAAGAAAGCTCGCTCGCTGCAAAACTGATCGAATCTGCCTCACTGGCATTGCTGGGAATCCGGCGCGCATTTTGCAAAAGCTGATAAAACAAAGGATCCGCCTCAACCTGCGAGACGATTTTGTGCATCATCTTAACCGCTTCAACCGGGTATTTTCCTGCGGCGGTCTCAGCCGAAAGCATAACCGTATCGGCACCGTCGTAAACAGCCGTCGCCACGTCGGAAACTTCGGCGCGGGTCGGGTTCGGATTATTAATCATCGACTCAAGCATCTGTGTGGCAATAATCACCGGACGAGCGTATTTGCGACAGGCGGCAACAATTTTTTTCTGCAACACCGGCACAACCTGTATCGGACACTCGACGCCCAAATCGCCGCGCGCCACCATAATCGCGTCGGATTCCTGAATAATGTTGTCCAAATCTTCAATCGCGCTCGGCTTCTCAAGTTTGGAAATGACCCACGCGCGGCCGTTAATCAGCTTTTTGGCAAACTGAACATCTTCAACTTTCTGCACAAAAGACAAACCGATCCAGTCAACACCGAGCTTGAGCGCAAATTCCAGATCGTCGCGGTCTTTGGCCGTGATCGCCGAAATCGGCAATTGCGTATTGGGCAGGTTAACCCCCTTGTGGCTCGAGATAACGCCGCCCACCTTAACCTTGGTCACGGCATGTTTTTTGTCGCAACTCATTACTTTCAGGACAATATAACCGTCGTTCACCAGCAAATCGTCGCCGGGCTTGAGCGCCTGAAAAATCTCTTTGTGCGGCAAACAGACTCGAGAATCGTCACCAGGTTCGGGATCAAGATCGAGTACAAAAGTCTGCCCTTCTTTCAACAAAACGCTGTCATTGCGAAAAGTTCCCACCCGCAGTTTCGGCCCCTGCAAATCGGCCAGAATAGAGATAAAACGGCCTTTTTCCTTTTCGAGCTGACGAATGATTTTAACACGTGCCTTATGCTCGGCATGGGTTCCGTGACTGAAATTGATGCGGAAAGCATCTGCACCGGCGTCAATCAACTTTTCGAGCTGCTCCCTGGAAGCTGAAGACGGCCCGACAGTGGCCAGAATTTTGGTGTGGGTATCAATCGGCATATTACACAATCCTTATATTGTTAAAACTTCAATGTTCAAACTATACCTCAGAATATCTTAAAAAGCTCTTATTTTTTTTCGCATCATCCACAAATTTATTACTTGTCAAACGCTGCAAATTTTGCTAGCTTCCTTTTCAATATAGTTTCAAACAAAGGAGATTAGAATGAGTGAAGAAAATGCCGAAGTCGGCGGAATTGCCGTAGACAGACTGCGCTCCCTGATTGAGCGCATTGAAAGACTGGAAGAAGAAAAAGCCGCCATTGCCTCTGACATTCGCGACATTTTTGCCGAAGCCAAATCTGCCGGCTTCGACGTTAAAATCATGCGCACCGTTATCAAACTGCGCAAGATGAACGCCGCCGACCGCGACGAACAGGAATTCCTGCTTGAGACTTACCGCAAAGCCCTGGACATTTAGAGTTTTAAAACAATTCCGATAACAGCAGAAAGCCCCAGATAAAAGACGGGGCTTTTTTTATAAAAGCGAATTGAAGCAAACATAATCGCAAAAATCAGTCCGTGCGTCAAATCCGCCAAACTGATTTTAGCCAACTCCAACCCGGCAAAAAGGATCAGAGCAATCACCGCCGGACGAACCCCTTCCAGCATTGTATTAACGCGGCGATTGCAGCGATATTTGTTCATCAGGCGACAGATTGCCACAATCACGATTAGAGACGGCGTCACCAAGCCCAACGTGGCAATCAGGCCACCCAAAATTCCCGCCGCGTTAAAACCGGCATAAGTCGCCATATTGACCCCGATGGGGCCGGGCGTGGATTCTGCAACGGCAATCATATCGGTCAGCTCCTTGGCGGTAAACCAGCCATAGGCCTCGCTCAAATCGAACAAAAACGGCACCGTCACCAAACCGCCGCCGATGGCAAACAATCCAATCTTGAAAAATTCAAAAAACAAAAGAAGATAAATCATTTTCCGGCATACTCCCCGATCAGAAGCGCCGACAAAGCGGCGGCAATCACTACCCATACCGCCGACAGGCTAAAGACGCCGAGCAGCGCGACCGCAAGCACAAAAACGGTACCGTCGGCATAATTGCGGACATTCTTCCGCCATAAGTCCACCAGCACACTTGCGATCAAGGCCACCACACCGATGCGGATTCCCGCAAAAGCATAGCTTACATAGCGATTATACATATATTGTCTGAGCACCATCGCAATCAGAGTAATAATCAGCAACGACGGAAAAACCATTCCGAACGTCGCGGCGACGGCTCCTTTGAACCGCGCCTGCCGATAGCCGATAAACGTCGCTACGTTAATTGCGATAATTCCGGGGGTACACTGCCCGATTGCATACATGTCAAGCAGTTCATCCTCACTGAGCAGTCGTCGTTTGGAAACCAGTTCGTCCTTGAGAAGCGGCAGCATCGCATAACCGCCGCCGAAGGTAAACAGCCCGATTTTGAAAAACAATAAAAATAAATCTTTTAAGCTCTGCATTTGTTTCGCCGTTGTTAATTTGCTCTGACTGACTATATTTCAATTTAGTTTTACATATCGTTAAAAAACGAAAGACCAAACAATGTTTATCGCTATTCCCAAAGAAACGGCTCCCGGAGAAACCCGCGTTGCCGCCACGCCGGAAACCGTTCGCCGCTATATCGAAATGAAATGCCGCGTCAGCATCGAAACCGGAGCAGGAATCAAATCCGGCTTTGATGACGTCCTTTATCGAGAGGCCGGCGCCGATATTATTCCGGCCGAACAAATATATAAGCAGGCCGATACAATCATCAAGATCCGCGCGCCCCTTTCCGACGAACGGCCGCTGCTCCAAAACGGACAAACGATTATCGCTTCCTTTGCCGGCGCAGATTCGCCGGAAACTTTTGCGGTCAAAGGCCTGACCTGTTTTGCGCTGGAAAAAATTCCGCGCATTTCGCGCGCTCAGAACATGGATATTTTATCATCGCAAAGCAATCTCGCCGGGTACAAAGCAGCAATAGACGCCGCAACCCATGCCGCCGTAACTTTTCCGCTGCTGATGACGGCGGCCGGAACGCTTACCCCGGCCAGAGTTCTTATTCTGGGCATCGGCGTTGCCGGTTTGCAGGCTGCGGCCACCGCAAGACGTCTGGGAGCACAGGTTTATGCCTCGGACATTCGTCCCGAAACGGAAGAACAGATCCGCTCGCTCGGCGCCCGTTTTATTCCCTCGGAAGCCATTGCCGAACGTCTGATGCAAACCGACGTTCTGATTACCGCCGCGCTGTCCTCCGGCAAAACGGCTCCGCGCCTGGTCAGCGCCGACTTGCTGCAAAAAATGCCCAAAGGCAGCGTCGTTATCGACCTAGCGGCGGCTTCAGGCGGAAACGTTGAAGGAATCAGAGACGGAAAAACCGTCCGTCAAAACGGTCTGACGCTCATCGGCGCCGGAAATCTGGCGACAGGGCTTCCTCATTCGGCCAGTCGGCTCTTTGCACAAAACGTACTGAATTTTTTAACTTCGGCTTTTAATCCCCAAACGGCGGAATTTAACTTTAATTTCGAAGACGAAATAATTGCTTCAACCTGTATCGTCAAAAACGGACGTTTGTTCGACAAGGAGAAAAAGCAATGAATTTCTGGATGCTGATTACCGTCTTCATGCTGGCCTGCTTTATCGGCTATTTTGTGGTCTGGGGCGTCACGCCGGCACTGCATTCGCCCTTAATGAGCGTGTCCAACGCTATTTCCGGAATCATTATCGTCGGCGCGCTCATTACGGCTGCCGCCCCGGAAACAAACGTTTCCAAAGTCCTCGGTTTGATTGCCGTTTTTCTGGCTTCAATAAACATTTTCGGAGGTTTTGCCGTTTCGCAGCGCATGCTTTCAATGTTCAAGAAAAAGGATAAAAAATAATGCTCTCCGATTTTCTTCCCGCTTCTTACACCCTGTCTTCGGCAATGTTTATTTTGGCAATTCGCGGTTTAGCCTCGCCGCATACTGCCCGCAACGGCAATTTAATCGGCATTTTCGGTATGCTTCTGGCCGTTTTGGCAACAGTCTGGTCGCCGCCGGTTTCCGAATATCTTTGCTCTTTTGTTGCAATTGTTTCGGGCGGCGTAATCGGCGTCTATATTGCCCTCAAAGCCAAGATGACCTCTCTGCCGCAGATGATTGCCGCATTCAACGGCCTCGGAGGTCTGGCCGCCGTATTCATTGCTCTGGCCGAAATCCTGGCCGGTTCAAACGCCTATTTTGACGTCTCGGTCGGCATAATCATCGGTGCACTGGCCTTTTCCGGCTCAATGGCTGCCTTTGCCAAATTGCAGGGGCTTATTCAGTCCAAAGCGTTTACTTTTCGCTTTCAGCTGCAGCTTAACCTGCTTCTGGCTCTGACGGTTATCGGGCTGTGCATCGCTTTCCTTCTCTCGCCTCAGACGGATATTTTTCTCTGGCTCGGAGGTATCGCAATTCTGCTCGGTTTTTTGCTGATTTTACCGATCGGCGGCGCCGATATGCCGATTGTCATATCAATTCTTAACGCCTTTTCGGGCTGGGCGGCCGTCGGAATCGGTTTTTCACTCAGCAACGTTTTGCTGATTATTACCGGTTCAATCGTCGGTGCCAGCGGCACCATTCTTTCTTATATCATGGTCAAAGCCATGAATCGCTCGCTTGCCAACGTTTTGTTCAGCGGATTCGGAAGCCGGGAAACAACGTCAGCAGAGACCGACGGAAACAAAACCGCCCGCGCCGGTTCGCCGCAGGATGCCGCATACATAATGGAAAACGCAAACAAAGTCATCATCGTTCCCGGCTACGGCATGGCGGTTGCCCAAGCTCAACATGTTTTGCGTGAAATGGCTCAGGATCTGCGCACGATTTATGACGTTGAAGTCAAATTTGCGATTCACCCGGTCGCCGGCCGCATGCCCGGACACATGAATGTGCTGCTGGCTGAAGCCGACGTTCCCTATGAAGACGTTTTTGCACTTGAAGACATCAACCGCGAATTTGCCTCTGCCGACGTCGCCTACGTCATCGGTGCCAACGACATTACCAATCCGCTGGCCAAAAACGACGCTTCTTCGCCGATTTTCGGCATGCCGATACTTGAGGTCGAAAAAGCCAAAACCGTTTTCTTTGTAAAAAGGTCTCTGGGCAGCGGCTATTCCGGCGTCGAAAATCCGTTGTTTTTTGCCGAAAACACTATCATGCTCTATGGCGACGCCAAGCGGATAACCGCAGAAATCGTCAGCGCACTGGAAAAGAAGTAATTTACCTGTATTTTTCACTTCTGCCGTACCTCTTGCCAACATATTTTTTGTGTTTTTGATAAAAATTTTATCAGGATGTTAATTTTTTGGGTTTAAACTCAGTCTGTTTTCGTTAATTTATATAACCATGAGATAGAAAATTTATGCATGCAATTCATACTCTGATTGTCGATCTGACCCTGATTACGATTTATGCCGGTATTACCACGCTGATATTTAAAAAGCTCAAGCAACCTACCGTTCTCGGCTATATTCTGGCCGGCATTTTTGCCGGACCGTTTTTTAACTTCGTGCCAACCGTCTCTGATAAAGAAAACCTTACCCTTTGGGCTGACATCGGCGTTATTTTCCTGCTCTTCGGCCTCGGACTTGAGTTCAGCTTCAACAAGATGATGAATGTCGGCAAATCGGCCATGATTACCGCGACCGCCAATATTTTCTTTATGCTGTTTTTAGGCTACAACACCGGACTTTTGCTCGGCTGGCCGGTAATCGACAGTTTCTTTCTGGGCTCCATGATTTCAATGTCTTCCACCACCATTATCATCAAAGCTTTTGATGACCTCAACGTCAAAAAACAGCGTTTTACCGATCTGGTCTTCGGCGTTCTGATTGTTGAAGACATTGTCGGCATTTTACTGTTGGTTTTGCTTCCGACGATTGCGCTCGGCAGCACCATCGACAGCAAGGAACTTGCCATCAGCACGGCCAAACTGGTCTTCTTTTTGGTTTTGTGTTTTGTCATCGGCATTTATCTGGTTCCGACGTTTCTTAAAAAAATATCGGCATTCCTTAATGATGAAATGCTTTTGCTCATAACAATCAGCCTTTGTTTCGGCATGGTTCTGCTGGCAACCTCATCCGGATTTTCGTCTGCTCTCGGCGCCTTTATCATGGGGTCGATTCTCGCAGAAACCGAAATCATCGAAAAAATCGAAAAAAACTTTAAGCCGCTTAAAGACTTTTTCGGCGCAGTCTTTTTCGTCTCGGTCGGCATGATGGTCGACCCCGCGATGTTCGTCAAATACGCCTGGCCGATTCTGGTAATAACGACCATTGTCATCTTCGGCAAGGTTTTGTTTTCCTGCTTTGGTTTTCTGCTTTCGGGCCAGACCCTGAAAACTTCGATTCAAGGAGGTTTCTCGCTTGCGCAGGTCGGCGAATTCGCTTTTATTATCGCCAGCCTCGGCATGAGCATCGGCGTTTTGAATCAGCGGGTATATCCGATAATCGTCGCCGTTTCGGTCATCACCACATTTTTAACGCCGATGATGATTAAGGCGTCGGATCCGGTCTACAAAAAAATTTCCAGACTTCTGCCTCAAAAGTGGAATACGATGATTGAACGCAACACTTCTCTTGCCGACGAAACCCGTATGGAAGAACGCCGCTGGAAACTTCTGTTCAAAAGCTATTTCCTGCGTCTCGTATTGTTCAGTATGCTGCTCTACACCATCATCGCCTTGTCCGCCTACTTCATTCGTCCGTTTGTTTATGAGCTGATCCCGGGGAATCTCGGCGCGCGACTGGCCGTCACCGCCATCACTTTTATTCTGACGGCGCCGTTTCTTAAGGCTCTGATCGGCTGGGAAACCATTCTGCCTCTGTATCTTAAAGAAAAAATATCGCTGCTGGCCTGCAAAATGAGTTCGGCTTCCAGCGAAGAAGCCAAACAGACAATTCTCAAAAGGCTTGAAAACAAATTTGACTTCTGCAGCGTCAGCAACGAAGCTGAAGATGCGCGCAACTTTTTTATATCCAACAACAAAATTGCTGCACTTTATTATAAACTCTGGATGTCTAAAAAACTTAACCGTCTGCCGCTGATTTTGCTCACGAGCTTCCGGCTGCTGCTGGTTTTGTTTTTCATAGCCGTTATTATTCATCAGTTCCTGACTGAAAATTCGCGTGTGACGCTGGCGCTTGCCGTTATTGCGATTCTTATTATTTCGCAATCACGCTGGCTGTTCAACCAATATATGAGTATTGAAACTCAGTTTCTGAAAAACCTTAACGGCAATCGTCGAGAAGAAGCTCCATCGACGGAAGGAGACCAGAAAACGACGGAAAAATAAACAAGCAACCTCACCGGTTTAAAAGCGGTAAACTTCCGAAGCGCAGGCCTTGCAAGTCGCTTACGCCCAAACACGGAGAATACAAAAAAACCTCCTGCTTTTTTACAGCAGGAGGTCTCTGTAAAGATGTCTAATCAGAGATTAGATTTCGCCGTCGGCATAGCGCTTGGCCATGACAGACATCGGAATTACCTTGATCTTATCCGCATGACCGGCAGCTCCGAACGCAATATAGCGTGCTTCGCAGACTTTTTGCATTTCTTCAATCGCCGGTTTGAGATATTTGCGCGGATCAAACTCTTTGGGATTCTCGGCAAAAATCTTGCGGATGGCACCGGTAATAGCCATACGACAGTCAGTATCGACATTGACTTTGCGAACGCCGGACTTAATGCCGCGGACAATTTCTTCAACAGGAACACCGTAGGTTTGCGGAATACCGCCGCCGTAAGCGTTAATCAAATCCTGCAGCTCCTGCGGAACCGAAGAAGAACCATGCATAACCATGTGCGTGTTGGGCAGTTTTTTGTGAATTTTTTCAATCGTCTCAATTGAAAGAATCTCGCCGTCGGGTTTGCGCGTAAATTTGTAAGCGCCGTGAGAAGTTCCGACAGCAACGGCCAGTGCATCCAGATGCGTTTCTTCCACGAAGCGGGCGGCCTCGTCGGGATCGGTAACCAGACGTTTTTTATCAATGACGCCTTCGGCACCGTGGCCGTCTTCCTTGTCGCCCTTGCCGGTTTCCAAAGAACCGATAACGCCGAGCTCTCCTTCAACCGAAGCACCGACCGCATGCGCGCGGGCAACGACTTCCTTGGTGACGCGGACGTTGTATTCAAAAGAAGAAGGCGTTTTGCCGTCTGCTTCAAGAGAGCCGTCCATCATAACCGAAGAATAACCGTTGACAATTGCCGACTGGCAGACGTTTACGGAAGAACCGTGATCCTGATGCAGGCAAATCGGCAGTTCCGGAAACATTTCGATTCCGGCGGCAACCATGTGACGTATCATCGGATCGCCGGCAAACTTGCGGGCACCGGTCGAAGTTTGCAAAATAACCGGGGCATTGACCTTTCTGGCCGCCTGCAAAACTGCAATGACCTGTTCCATATCGTTAATATTAAAAGCGGGAACGCCGTAATCGTTTTCGGCCGCATGGTCGAGAATTTGGCGCATGGTAACTAAAGGCATCGTTTTCTCCTTATGATATGAATTAACTGCAAACACTATATAGCGGCGGTGTTTTTTTGCAACAGATTTTTGGATTTTGACACAAAAAAGCCCCAGACAGTTTTATCAACTGCCGGGGCTTTTCATCTTAGCCTTTTTCACGGCGATAGAACGTTTCCGTGATAATCTCACAATCACTGCCGCGAACGGCATAACGCCATTCGGTGTTCATAACGGCGCGAAACGTATTGTTTGGCCGATAAACGCTTTCGCTTTCAAGCACCTGCAACGGCAAAACGACTACTTTGCGCGGTTTGTTCTTGTCGTTTTTGAATGCCTTTACCATGACGACGAAACGGTTTCCGAGTTTTTCTCCCGTATACAGTTCCCGCCACCACAGTTTTACTCTCTGCCAAAGAGAAAGCTCTTTACGGCAAACATCCGTTTTATAAAAAACGACATAGCCGTTAAGACGCTTATAACCGAAATCTTTTAACTTAAGGCGTCCGAGACAAACTTCATCATCGGTTAATTTCGGACAGGCTCTTCTCATTATGTCGGCCGCATGACTGCGCCATACTACGTTGACAGCGTCGGTTTCCCGAGGTGCTGTTTTAATTTGGGTTTTATTCATATAATTTATTAATATAGTTATCGTTGTTCAAAATATGCCTTTTTGACAATTTTGTCAATTATTTTATAAGCAAAAAGTTTGTCAATTGTTAAAGGTTATACACGCGCAGGTTGACAAATAATATAATTCGGCGGAAAGTCGCGCTTTTTAACGTCCCGTCAGACGGTTGACAAATTTATTCCACCGGTGTTTCAGTTTGACGGCGGCAAAATGCCGTTCTTTCTTTTGCGGATCATTCTGCGTCAATTGGCCGACTTTCTGGAAATAATCCATTTTTTGTTTTTTGATTTTCAGCAGTGATGCAAATTTGTCTTTGTGTTCCTGAGGAAGTTTATCGACAAATTCCTTTTCCCGTCCGGCAATATAGCGATAGAAATCAATACCGTCGATATTAAATATTTTATGCATCAAACGGGCATGCTCTTCCGGATGATCCCGACAACCGTTGTAATCCGCCTTGCTTAACAAATGGATTGCACGGTTGACATTGCTTTTGACATAGAGCGGAAATTTATCTTTCATCCAGCTGTCAAATATACCGTTGGCAATAAATGCGGCTTCTTCTTCCGACATGCCGCCGGCCACAGTGCCGCGATCGTTCATCCACTTGCCGTAGAATTCGAAATCACGCGGAATTCCCGTCCCCGGCTTGGCATATTTTTTCCAGTCCATAAACTGTGCAATACCATCGGCAACATCGCAACAACAGGTGTCTGCCCAAACTTTCTCATAACTCAAACCGCCGGTAACGGTTGCGGGAATTGCCGCGGCCGCATCTGCGGAATGTCGGACAATCCATTCTTTGTAAAATTTAAACCGCGGCGTGATATAAGCTTCGTCGCGACCGTGCTCCCGGTAATTTTTTCTCTGTTCCATAAACTGCGCCAAATTTGCCGCAACTTCATCCATGCAATTGTCGCCGAAAACCGTTTCATAACTGCGGCCGCTTCGGGTCAGACCGTTTTGGGCTCCGATAAAATGTTGTTTTTCATGCCGTTCCGTACAATTATACGCATCGTTATATATGTCCAGCAATGCCTGCACTTTCGGGTCATCCGAAACAAAATGCCTGATACGCAAACGATTTCCGACCTGTTTGCCCATGGACGGCAGATCTTCTATACTGTCATTCGGTCCGTAAAAATAATATAATTTTCCGACAGTCCGATTTTTTTTGACAACAATAGTATCAATGACTTTTTCCAATTGCAACGTCTGATACCACCGGTAACGATGATCTCCTCCGGTTCTGTAGTCGGACAAAACATTCAAATCCGTCAGAGACTTGTTTTGAGGATTGCGATAATACCAGACCCCGTCTTTTTTTTCCAGGTTCTCGGCAAATTCATCCTGAGAAAGCGTATCGCCGCCAACAACTATCTGTTTTTCGTGATACAGTTCCGGTTCGAAATTTTCCATAACATAATAGCCTCCGCCCAATGATGTTCCGGCCATCAGAAGCGAGGTCAGAGAAAAGCCAAGCCACAATCTTTTTGTTTTTTTCATCGCGTTTTCCTGATATATTCAGTATTGATTATATCAGATTTTCGACAAAAATCCAGAAAGATAAATAAGGAAAGTTCAGTTTTTTATTCAGTAATCGTTGCAGCCCTGAATATGGCAATACTGCAAAGGCCGCTTAACCGTCGGATAACGCTGTTCCTGTCTGATTGAACCGACTTGCGTTAAAAAACTCTTCTGATATTTTTCGGGAATATTTAATTTGAGCAGCTGCAATTGCCAAAAGTGAAGCATATTGTCCATACTTCCTTTCAGATAACCGTTAACGTCGTTCAAATTGTTTCGTTTGGCCGACGCGATGCTCTTGGCAATAATTTCCGTACGCAATTTAACAAGCTCCGGATCCTTGCCGTGTTCCTGCGCATAACAAAGCGCTCCCGGCAACAGTCCTCTGGTCAGATACAACGGCGTATTAAAACCTTTGGTTTGAGTCGGAAGTATCCCCGGTTTTTGGATAAACGGCTGAACATCAATAATGTATGCGCGCTGATCCCGGCTCGAATACAAAAGGTTTCCCGTATTCGTAAACAATCCTAATGTACAAATATCTACAGAGTGGCGCTTGGACGACAAAAAATGCAAATCATCATAAAGGATATCAAACGACGAATCCGGCATATTGGCAATCTTTTCAGACCATGTACGGGTTTTTATCAAAGATTCTTCACTGTCCGGCGCAGGCAGCCCCGCCTTGTGAATCTCTATCGAAAAACCAGGAGAATACCGGTTAATCGTCAGAAGAGTCTCCCCGTTGTTAACATCCGGATGGCTCCAATAAGCAATCGGCTGGGCAAAATTCCTTTCGCCGAAAATGTCTTCTTGAGATTTGAAAGGATATCTCTGAAGATAATTCATCAAAACGGAAATTGACGGAGCCGCCTGGCTCAACTGAACCGTAAAATCAGGATTCGTATCTATTTTATAGACTTTTACTTCCTGACCTTCTCCAAGGCATCTGTCGCATAACGCGGTGATAACTTCGCTCATTAAAGGCAATTGGAAATGGTTCGGCTGCTTCATAGCTCCTCCTTTTGTCAAAAACAATACCATTTTCGAAAAATTCTGTCAATAACTTATTGTGGAGCAATCTCGGACAAAACCCGACTTTAAATTTGAAGCAAAAACATCTTGAACAGTTAAATTAAAAAGCCCTTTTTCGCAAACCGCTCATTTTCCGAAACGCGGTTCATTGAAAAAAGGGCTTTTTACATTCGTAACAGGACTATTTTATCAAATTTCTGACGCTGTCAACCACTTCGTCAACGGTTATGCCGAAGTATTTATACAGCTCGCCGGCCGGCCCCGAAGCGCCGAATCCGTCCATACCGATGATGTCGCCGTCCAAACCGACGTATTTTTCCCAGCCGAATTTCGAACCAGCCTCAACGGCAACGCGCGGCGCCCGCCCCAAAACCTGCTCCTGATACTCCGGCGACTGAGCGTCGAACAGCTCGCAGCAGGGCATTGAGACAACCGCGACGTCAATTCCGTCCGCCGCCAGTTTGTCTCTGGCCTCCATAGCCATGGAAACCTCGGAGCCGGTGGCAATAATCGTGGCCTGACGTTTGCCTTTGGCCTCGGCCAGAACATAGGCGCCTTTGGCAGTAAGGTTTTCTTCGGCAGAAGCGCGCAACAGCGGCAACCCCTGTCTGGTCAGCGCCAGAATACTCGGTTTATTGTCGGTTTCAATCGCCAGCTGCCAGGCTTCGGCCGTCTCAACCACATCGCACGGACGGAAAGTCTGTATCCCCGGCATGCAGCGATAGGAAGCAAGATGTTCAATCGGCTGGTGCGTCGGACCGTCTTCGCCGACGCCTATCGAATCGTGCGTCAGAACATAAATAACGCGTATTCCCATTAACGCGGCCAAACGCTGCGCCGGACGCATATAATCCGAAAAGGCAAAGAATGTTCCGCCAAACGGAATAATGCCGCCATGCAACGCCATGCCGTTCATAATCGCGGCCATGGCATGCTCGCGAATACCGTACATAACGTTATTGCCGTTATAATCTTTGGCAGAAACTGTTTTTGAAACTTTGGTCAGCGTCAGGTTGGAAGCGGCCAGATCCGCCGAACCGCCGACAATCTGAGGGATATGCGGCATAATCGCTTCCAGACACATCTGCGAAGCCTTGCGGGTAGCGACTTTGGTCTTTTCCGCAACGGCGGTTTTCTTGAGCTTGTTCAGTTCTTTATCCCACCCTTTAGGCAATTTGCCGCTGATAACGTCGTTAAATTCGCGTCCCTTGGATTTTGCGCGAGCCTGCCAATCCTTATATGCGCTGACACTGCGACGGCCGGCATCACGCCAGGCGCTGAGTATCTCTGCCGGCACCTCAAACGGCGCGGCATCCCACTTAAGGGCTTTGCGCATGGCGGACAGTTCTTCGGCGCCGAGCGGCGAACCATGACATTTTGAAGTACCGCATTTTGAAGGAGCACCGAAACCAATCGTGGTTTTACAGGCAATCAATGTCGGCTTTTTGGACTTCTGCGCTTTGACAATCGCTTTGGCAATCTGTTTCTGATTATGACCGTCAATTTCCAACGTATTCCAACCGCAGGCTTCAAAGCGTTTAATCTGGTCGACGGAACTGGCAGCATCGACATGTCCGTCAATGGTGATATTGTTATTGTCCCAGAACACGATCAGCTTATTTAGCTTCAAATGTCCGGCCACAGATAAGGCTTCCTCGGAAATTCCTTCCATCAGACAGCCGTCGCCGGCAATGACATAGGTATAGTGATTACACACGTCTTCACCGTATTTGGCGGCAATCATACGTTCGGCCAGCGCCATGCCGACAGCCGAAGTAATCCCCTGTCCGAGCGGCCCGGTCGTCATATCTATGCCTGCCAAATGTCCGTATTCCGGATGGCCGGCCGTTTTGGCGCCGAGCTGACGGAAGTTTTTAAGGTCTTCAATATCAATATCTTTGTAACCGAGCAGATAAAACAGCGAATAAAGCAACATTGATCCATGGCCGGCGGAGAGGACAAAACGATCGCGGTCGAACCAGCGCGGCGCCTCGGGATTTGTCTTGATGAACCGCGAAAACAAAACCGTGGCGACATCCGCCATGCCGAGCGGCATTCCCGGGTGGCCGGAATTTGATTTTTCGATCGCGTCGGCACTCAGAAAGCGGATCGCATCGGCCATTTTTTTATTAAGAGTTCCTCTTTTGCACAAGCTCATCTTTTATTCTCCTGTTCAAGGTTATCAATTATAAATCGCAACCACAGCCGCTCTTCGGCTTTTCCGGCTGTCTGACCGGCAACGGCTTCAGCCTTATATACTGGACGGCCGGCGCTTCATCCACCTCGACAACGCGGGGAGTGACCGGCTGCTGATATTCGCGTAACTCGTCCGCGCTCAGATAGCGGTAATCGATGTCAAAACTTTTTTGATTGGTGTCATATTCGGCCGCCGAAACGTCCATACCGAGCAAAACGGCAAAATCGTTATACCCTTCGGTCGGAATGCGCACTTTTATCTCTCGGCCGGCAAACTGTTTTTCCGTCACGTCGCGCGGAATGTCAACCGAGGCAAAATGCCTTTTACGCCCCAGAAACTCCGGCGGCCCTTTAATTGTTTCGCTAAAATACGAAAAATCGATATGCGTGTCATAACCTTCACGCAGACGCCGGATTTTGAACAACGGCTTAACGGCGGCATAGCGGCGATTAACGGTGTTGGCGGTCAGGCAATAACCTTCGAAGCCAATCAATTCAATCTGCACTTCTTCGGAATAGGCGGCTTTTTGCGTTACATAAGCGGAAGAACGCGGAATTTTGACGTTGGGACACATGTAATCAGCCTCGCGAAGAGCTGGAGTACAGGCGGAAACTGCTAACAGCACACCTATTATTTTGAATAAACTTCTCATTATGACCTCTACTCTAAATTAACTTTCTTCTTTTGTAAATAAGGCAACCAGCTCGCTGTGGTCAGAATAAACGAACTGATCGACCATTGTGACTTCACGGCAGGCATAACCGCCGGCCGACAATGTCTGTGCATCGTTGACAAAAGTCCGCGGATTGCACGAAACCATAACAATCTTCTGCGGACGGTTCGGTTCCGGCAACGCAGCCAGACATCGCGCCTGTGCGGCGCAGCCGGCGCGCGGCGGATCCAGAACAATCGCTGCAAAATCTTTCAATTCGGAGGCATCCAGCGGATATTTAAACAAATTTCTGGCAACAATCTCAATGTTGGAAATCCGGTTGGCATTGACTGACTCTTTGAATCCTCGCAACAATTCCGCCGAAGAATCGACCGCAGTTACCTTATTGGAGTGATTTTGCGCCAGAAGATACGAAAAAGTTCCGACGCCGCAAAACAAATCTGCAATTTTTCCGCCCGTATCGCCGAGATACGCACGCACCAGCGAGATCAGAGCCTGCTCCCCCTCGCACGAAGGCTGCAAAAAAGTTCCGGCCGGAATATAAACGTCAAAGCTGCCGATTTTGACATACGGCCTGGCCTTTTCCACCACCGGTTCGGCGGTCCCTGCCGGGCTGCGACGGTGCGACAGCCGGACAATACCCGGCATATCCCGCACCTGTTCAAACAGCTCCATGCGGTGATTAAGCTCCAACGGCGCATCGTATTCCAGCACCACGTCAACGCCGTTTGCCGCTTCGCACAACCATACGTCACCGGCGTCTATGGTTCGGGAAAGCGTTTTTTTGCCTTTCTTTATGGTATAAGGTATTGCACAAACGGCCTCGACCAATTTGCGCAGGTCAGGCAAAACGGCGTTGAGTCCCGGTGTGAGCAACGGACAGGTCTGCAGATCGATCACAGTTTCGCTGCGACTTTGATTAAACCCCAGAATCAACTGTTTTTTATGCCGGCGAAACGTCAGTGAAGCGCGGCGTCTGGTAGCGTCCCGAATAAATATCGGAGTACCGAGGACAATGTCTCCCAGCGGTGCCAAAATCTTTTTGAAATCAGCGATTTTGAGCTGCCGATAATCTTCTTCCGAAAGGTTGCGGTGAACGCAGCCGCCGCACATATCCGCCACGCCGCACAGCATCAAGCCTCCTTCTTATCTTGAGAAACAGCGCCTTGTTCTTCGACAAAGACTTCGTCACTGTCAATTTTGTTTTCTTCTATGCCGTCAAGCAAAGAAATTTCGACATTGTTTTCCTTGTCAAAAATCGGATGATGATTCTGACTTTCGTCTTTGCGCTCAATTTGCCCCTGCGCCACAAAAGCGTCCAGATCGCCCTTTTCAAAAACCTCGACGCGGTTACGACCGTTCTGCTTGGCTTTATAGAGAGCTTCGTCGGCAGTTTTGATCAGCATATCGACGTTGTCGGAAATATCAGACGAAGATACGCCGACCGAAACCGTGAATTTGACAGGAGTATTGTCATCGGAGTAAACAGTCTGCATGCCGATGCTCTGCCGCAGACGATCGGCAACGCCGCGACCGTCTTCCGCCTTGATGCCGGGCAGAAAGACGACAAATTCCTCGCCGCCGTAACGAGCGACGATATCATTGTCCCGCAAAGCCCGTTCTGCCGTGGAAGCCAATTCTATCAACACTTTGTCGCCGGTTTTGTGACCATAGGTATCGTTAACCTTTTTGAAAAAGTCGGCATCAAGCATCAAAACCGAATAAGGACTGTTCTTAGCTTTGAGGGCAAGAATCTGCTTGGAAACCTCGTCTTCAAAATAACGACGATTGTACAAAGAAGTAAGGGGATCGCGAATTGCCTGATTCTTAAGCAGGTTTTCGCGGTTTTTGCGCGAGGTAATGTCCTGAAAGGCCGAATACAGCACCAGATCACAGTTATAATCCATGACATTGGCCGAGGCAAGCAGCCAGAACGGCGTGTCGGAGGTCGGCGTTTTGACAAGGATTTCAAAATCCTGAACTTCTTTTTCCGCTTCCAGCCGTTCGGTCAGCAGCCGACGATTATCCGAATCGGCGAAAAAGTCTCTGAGGTGATAACGATCAAGCTCCTTGACATTGATACCGAAAAGTTTGCAGGCGTTATTATTGGCAAGAATAATCCTGTCGTCGCCAAGACGCGAAATAATAATCGGAAACGGCGACAAACGAATCATTTCTTCAATACGGTCATTGTATTTTTCAAGCTGAAGATTAGCTTTTTCAATCCGGGCATAAAGAATATCGGATTTCATCATCATAAACGCAAAGGCCATAACCAGATAGAACAAGGCCGGGACATAAGACACCGCTCCAAACTCCGGCACGAGATCAAAAAATTTGAGCAAAATTAAAAGCGCAGCACCGGAAGCAGCCGCGGCACAGAGCAAAAATCCGCCGTGATATTCCTGTCCGGTTTTGGCCCAAAATCCGATTGCCACGCAGGCAAAGCCGGCCAGAGGGAAAATACCGCGCATGCTGTTGACAATGTTGCCGTCGGGAACAATAAACACAAACAGCACAATCGCCAAAGCGCCTATTCCGCCGAGAGCACCGGCAAAAATATAACCGGCCAAATTATTAACAAGAAGAGAGGTAGCCGCCATACCCATAAAAACAGCAGCCAGCAGCAAAAACAGAAGCTCGGTAAAAACATAGCTTTCGACAGTACCGCCCTGCGCATAGACATCGGCTGCCACAGAGGCTATTCCTTCGGCGCCGAATTCGACGGCAAAACCGGCGAACAGCATCCACATCGGCGCAAACAGCCTGTCGGAAGCGCCCGAAGCATAGAAACACGAAAAAAGCAAAAAGCCCAACGTAACCAAAGTCAGTATAAAAATATAATTTTGATTGAATATTTCAATATTTCCCATAATTGCTCCTTGTTCAATCCGAAATTGTTCCAAGATTACCGCAATATTGTTAATATAAACTAAAATTTGCAAAAAATTGATGATTATTTAAACGTTTTAGGTTAGCATAGGCTTGTTTATGAGATATTTTACAAGGAAAAGCAAATGAGTTACAACGCGCCCAACCACTTTAGTCATAAACTGGAATTCAATCTTAACCGCCTGCCTGCCAAAATATCGGATCGCACGGGATGGCAGTTTATGCTGCCCGGATTGATTTTCGGCCTGCTGTTGTTTGTGCTCGGCCTTTATGAAATGCTCAGCGGTTTCAAGTATACCAACGCCAACGTCGCGGAAGTAGCGCCGGCCGGAGACCTGCCCTTGTACCAGCCGTTGCTCGGCCCGGTCACTTTTGACATTGTTTTCATGGTTCTCGGTCTCGGCATGATGGCGGCTGCGTTTTTTTCCTACATCCGCTACCGCAAATTCATTTTTGACGGCAAAACCATGATCATCGGTGACCGACCGGTTTTCGGCAAAAAAAGAATCGTGCAGGAAAGCATTAAAAATTATCTCGGTGTACGTTTCAGAATCGAGTTTTTTCAGACAGGGTTCATCAGTTGCAACCGCTATATCATTGAACTTTATCACAAAAACCCCGAGCGGATCGTTCCGCTGTACATTTCCACCTCGCCGCACAACGTCCGCCGGCTGTGGAAAGAATATGCCCGCTATTTTGAACTGCCTGCTTTGATTAACACCGACGAGGGTCTGAGTGCGCGTGACATCAAAAACCTTGACAAATCGGTCAAGGAGATGGCTCGTCTCGGCTATGTTACCGACGATTACGATTCCTATGCGCGGCTGCCTTCATCCCTGCAGTACGTCCGCAAAAAAGACAAGATTGTCATCAAGCGCCAGAATATCTGGGACATATACAATATCATCGGCTGGTTCGGCGTGGCCGTCGTCGCCGGCATTTTGAGCCTTGCAACCTTGCAGATTAAAAACGGTATTGCCGCCAATTCATATTCTTTTTATCTGCTGTACGCGCTGAACCTCCTGCTTCTGCTTTCGGCTCTTTTGCTTTTGTTCCGCAAAGAAAAGCTTGTGCTTAAGAAAAACAAAATCGTACATACTCACAAATACATAGCTTATTCGACCAAACACAACGAGATATTCAAAGATGACATCGAAGACATCGACGTAACTCAGAATCCGGCAACCGGGCGATGTTTTGTCTCGATTGTTTCGGACGAACGGACAATTACTTTCGGCGCCAAACTGCCGATTGACGATCTGCGCTGGATCAAGAGCTTTCTGATTCACGAAGTCATTAAGTAAACAGATTTTCCTTTACTAAACAGAGGATAGCTCATATATAAACAGTATAATATCAATTTAAGGCAAGGAGACATTGATGAAAAAAGAAAAAGACACGCTGGCACATGACCCGCTGTTGCAGGAAATCGCCGACGACGTAAAAAACGACGAACTGAAAAGCCTGTGGAACAAGTACGGCCTGTTTATCGTCATTGCCGTGGCTGCCGCTCTGACTGCCGCCGTCAGTTTTGAAACATTCAAAAACTGGACAGGCCGCCGCGATCAGGAAATATCAAACGCCTATGCCGTAGCCGTTTCACTGCAAAGTCAGGGACGCTTTGATGAAAGCCTTGACATTCTGCAAAACATCGTCGGAAGAAGTTCCGGCATTTATCAGGACATTGCCAAGTTGCAAATCGCCAATATCTACTTTGAACAAAACAAACCACAGGAAGCCGCGACATTGCTCGAAGAATTGTCCGAAAGCGCCGTCAGCGAACAAATGCAGGAAATTGCAGCTCTCAAACTGGCCGCCTATAAAATGGACGCTCAGATGCCGGCCGAAGAAATCAGACAACTGCTGATACCTCTGGCAGAAAAAGAAAACGGCGGTTACAACGTTGCCCGCGAATTGCTGGCCATGCTTGCCATTCGCGACGGCAATTTCGACGAAGCCAAGGCGCAATACGAAAAAATAGTCAGTTCGGCAAATATTTCCGACAATCTCAAAACCCGCGCGCAGGATATGATATCGCTGCTCAATCAGAAAAACTAGCCATCTCGGCGAGGAGAAGACTTTATGCCTTATAAATTTTATAAGCTGATTATTACGGGCGTCATTTTCTGCACGTTGTCCGGGTGCGGTTTGTTTGGCAAAGAAGCGCTGAACATCGACGGAGAACGCATTAATATCATAGGCGAAGATTCAAGTCTGGTTCCGGATTATTCCCCCAACGAAGTCAAAATTCGCCTGCCGCGTCCGTACAACAACACTCGCTGGTCACAAAACGGAGGAAATCAGCAACACCTGATGGGACATCTGAAAACAAGCACAAAGCTCAAAAAACTGTGGGACAGCGACTTTGGCGAAGGAACCTCGAAACGTGATATTCTTATCGCCTCACCGGTCGTCAGCAATCAGGCCGTCTTTGCAATTGACGCCGAAGGCGTTGTCAGCGCCTTTCGCCTGGACAACGGCAAAAAGATTTGGAAAAAACGCCTGAAACCTGCTCACGAAGAAGAAAACAACGCCTCCATCAAAGGAGCCGGGCTGGCCGTCTTCAACAAAAAAGTTTATGCTACGACAGGTTTCGGCGACGTCTTTTGTCTTGACATGTTTAACGGAAAAAAACTGTGGCGCACTTCGCTGGAAATGCCGATCCGAATAGCTCCGACCGTTGCGGCCAACCGTGTTCTGGTACAAACGCTTGACAATACATTTGCCGCGCTTGACGCCGAGAACGGCAGCATTTTGTGGCGCGGACAGACTGATTCTGAAGCGACCACGATCGTCGGCGGTGCCAGCCCTGCTTACAATACCGACATGGACGTGGTTATTGCCGCTTTCTCCAACGGCGAACTGCGCGCTTTTAAGGCCAGTACAGGCACCCCTCTGTGGACAGACCTGCTGATCTCAAAGAAACGGACAAATTCGCTGGCGGAAATTACGGCTATCAAAGCAAATCCGGTGATTGACGGAGGCAAGGTTTTTGCCGTCGGCTACAACAGCGTTCTGGCAGCAATCGACCTGCGTACCGGCTCTCGGATTTGGGAACGCGAAATGGGCGGTACAAATCAGGCATGGGCAGCAGGCGAATATTTGTTTGTGTTGACCAATGATTTCAACCTGCTGGCTCTAAACAAAAACAACGGTAAAATAGTTTGGAACACCGCCATTCCGACCGGTGAAGACATGAAAGAAAAGTCCGGTGTCTACGGCAGCGGACCGGTATTGGTATCCGACAGACTGCTCGTGGCAACTTCCAACGGTTATATTTTTGCCGTTTCGCCGTACAGCGGCGAAATCATCAGCTACATTTCAACTTCCGACGGAATTTCACAAAGTCCGGTGGTTGCCGACGGGGTAACGATTTTTACAACCGAAGACGCCGAACTGCTGGCTTACAAATAGGATAACGAACAGATGGTTTTGAGAATCGCAATTATCGGAAGACCCAATGTCGGAAAATCGACGTTGTTTAATCGGCTGGCAGGACGAAAAGTCGCCATTGTTCACGACAAACCCGGCGTTACCCGCGACCGGCGTGAGGCTCCTGCCAAACTTTATAACCTGAAACTCAGCGTTATCGATACCGCCGGCTATGAATATTCCAAAGAAGATTCGCTTGAAAAAAGAATGTGGCAACAGACAGAACGCGCCATTGCCGAAGCCGACGTAACGCTTTTTTTGTTTGACGCCAGAGACGGTGTTCAGCCTTATGACGAACATCTGGCAGGACTGGTTCGCCACAGCGGAAAGCCTGTTATCCTGCTGGCGAACAAATGCGAAGGCAAATTACAGGAAGACAGCATTCACGAAGCCTATAAGCTCGGGCTCGGCACACCCATCCCGTTTTCGGCCGAACACGGGCTCGGTTTGGCCGATTTGTACGAGGCGCTTAAACCCGAAGCCGACAAATTGAAAGAAATCGCAAAAGAAACGCCTGAGGAAGGCGAGAACACTCCCGAAGAAAACGAGGATACAGAAAACGAGACAGACAAACGTCCGATTCAACTGGCGATTGTCGGGCGCCCCAATGTCGGCAAATCAACTCTGGTCAACGCCCTGCTTAACGACGAACGGATGCTGACCGGCCCGGAAGCCGGCGTTACCCGCGACGCGATTGCCAGCGAATGGACTTATGAAGGACGCAAAATCAATCTGGTTGATACGGCCGGATTGCGCAAGCGCGCAAGGATTGAAGATTCTCTGGAAAAAATGGCGGCGGCAAGCACCAAAAAAGCCGCGTATCTGGCTCAGGTCGTGGTTCTGGTTCTGGACGCCGACGCGGTCCTTGACAAACAGGATCTGACAATCGCCCGCGAGGTTTTGGAAGAAGGACGCGCCCTGGTGATTGCCGTCAACAAGTGGGATATCGCCAACCGCAAAGAGGCGCTGCAAAAACTCAACGACAAATTGCAGACGTCGCTGACGCAGGCCGGCGGCATCCCGACAGTCACGATTTCGGCCCTGAAAAAAGAAAACCTCGACAAACTGATGCGGGCCGTGCTCAAAGTTTATGACCGCTGGAATCTGCGCATTCCGACCGCGCCGCTGAACCAGTGGTTTGCCGACATGATTGACAAATATCCGCCGCCGCTCGGCAAAAACAAGCGCCGCATCAAACTGCGCTATATCACGCAGGCAAAAACGCGGCCGCCTTCATTTTATATTTTTTCGAGCAATCCCGAAGGTTTGCCCGACGCATATCTGCGTTATCTGACCAATCAGCTGCGCGAAGATTTTGACTTGCGCGGGATTCCGCTGCGGATAACCGTGCGCAAAACCGGAAATCCTTATGCCGGCGCCAAAGAAAAGAAAGAATCTCCGATACGAAACAAAAAAGCCTCTCGATGAGAGGCTTTTTAATGGTACACGATACCGTCTACTAATTTTTAACAAAAAGAATGGAGTTCTGAAGCAATCGTATTTGATATTGTTCATAACCAGAAGTTAAATTTATGTTAATATTAACCAAAAATTATTATTTTTTCTATAAAGATATTGCTATAAATCCAGTATGGAGTAGTATGATATGGACATAAAAAAAATACTTTTATCACTGGGCTTTAAGCCTAAAAATAACACTGTTGATGTGTATGCAAAAGCATATCCGCAACATAGTGGATATGCAATAGAAGTAGATTTCTCTAAAAAGTCCATAAACTACGGTAAGATTGCCGCAGATTGTAAAACAACTCAAAATTTTTCCCAAGATGAAAATTGGGTTGTTTTAGAATGTGTTAACCGCTTACTTGAAAAAGGATACAGCCCTAAAAATATCATTCTCGAAAAAACTTGGCCTTCCGGACATGGAACATCCGGACGTTTGGATATATGTGTTAATAAAGATGATGGTTCTGAATTCTTACTTATAGAATGTAAAACTTGGGGTAAAGAATTTGATAAAGAACTAAACAATATGCAAAAAAATGGCGGTCAGTTGTTTACTTATTTTAAGTTTAGCAATAAGGCTGATGTTTTAATGCTCTATACTTCAAAATTGGATAAAAACAATTTTGAATATAAAAATGCAATTATAAAAATTGAAGATGATTACAGAATTGGCGATATAAAAGATTTTTATGACAAGTGGAATAAATTAACTAAAGATAATGGTGTTTTTGAAACTTGGGTTGCTCCGTATAGCTTTGAAAGCAAGGCTCTTATAAAAAGTCAACTGAAACCAATAACTCAAGATGATTCAAGTTTTATTTTTAATCAGTTTTTAGAGATTTTAAGGCATAATGTTGTTTCCGATAAAGGAAACGCCTTTAATAAGATTTTTACCCTATTTCTCTGCAAAGTTTATGATGAAACATCAAAACAAGATGAGGATGAGCTTGATTTTCAATGGAAAGAAGGGCGGGATGATAATGTTTCTTTCCAATTAAGACTAACTGATTTATATAAAAATGGAATGAAGGTGTTTTTGTCAAGAGTTGTAAGTGACTTTGATGAAAAAGAGTTTGAGAATAAGTATCAACACTTATCTTCACAGGTAAAAGAACAGCTTTTACAAGAAATAAATATATTGCGATTGGAAAAAAATAATGAATTTGCAATTAAAGAGGTTTACGACCATGATTCGTTTATTGAAAATGCCAAAATTGTAAAAGAAGTTGTTGAGTTATTACAAAGTTATCGAATTCGTTATAACAAACGTCAACAATATTTGTCTGATTTCTTTGAGCTGCTGTTAACAACGGGATTAAAGCAAGAAGCCGGACAATTTTTCACACCGGTTCCAATTGCACAATTCATTATAAAAAGTTTGCCATTGGATGAAATCGTAAGTAATAAACTAAATTCTAAAGATGGTAATATCTTACCTTATATGATTGATTATGCTGCTGGAAGTGGACACTTTATTACTGAATATATGCATGAAGTTCAGGATATTATCAATAAAAAAGAGCCGTCAAAATATATACAAGGCACAAAGAACAGTTTATTGTTTTGGCAAAATGCAAACTATGAGTGGGCAACAGATTATGTCTATGGAATAGAAAAAGATTACAGGCTTGTTAAAGTTGGCAAAGTCGGTTGTTATTTGCATGGTGATGGTTTAGCCAACGTTATTTTAAGTGACGGTTTGGGTAATTTTGTAAATACAAAAGATTATAAAGGCAAATTACATAAAGACGATGATGATGGTTCTAAAGACAATCAACAATTTGATATTATATTGAGCAATCCTCCGTATTCTGTATCTTCGTTTAAACAAACAACGAGAGATTATTATACTGAAAAGGATTTTGAACTATATAATTCTTTGACGGATAACAGTTCAGAAATTGAATGTCTGTTTGTCGAGCGGACAAAACAATTACTTAAAGACGGGGGTGTTGCCGGTATAATTTTACCAAGCTCAATTCTTACAAATTCCGGTATTTATACTAAAACTAGGGAATTGCTTCTGAAGTATTTTGAAATTGTAGGGATAACTGAACTCGGTTCCAATACGTTTATGGCAACAGGAACAAATACTGTTGTTTTATTCCTGCGTAGAAGAAATAATTATGAGTGTATAAATCTTCAAAAATCTGTAGATAAATTCTTTGCTGATTTTATTGATGTAACAATCAATGAAATCGAAACACCTATTTCAAAATATGTAAGTTATGTTTGGGAAGGTTTAACTTTTGAAGATTATATTACCTTATTAGAGAAAAATCCGAATGATAAAGTTAAAAGTCACGATTTATATAAGGAATATTCTCAAAAAATAAAACAAGATAAAGAATTTTGGAATAAGGTTATTGCGGCAGAAAAAGAGAAACTTTATTACTTTATCTTAGCTTATCCTCAAAAAGTTGTGATTATTAAAACCGGAGAAAAAGATGCCGAAAAGCGATTTTTAGGCTATGAATTCTCTAACCGCAGAGGTGCAGAAGGGATTCATGCGACACAGAGAGGTAAATCTATTGATGATTGTACAAGATTATTTGATATAAATAGTTTTGACAACCCACAAAAGGCGAGTACCTATATCTATAAAGCTTTTAAAAATGAAGAAATTGAAATTGACGAAACATTAAAAGATAATATCTCAATAATTAATTTGCTTGATATGATGACTTTTGATAGAGTTGATTTTGAAAAAACAATCAATGTAAAAGCTAAAAAAAAAATAAAAATTGAAAGTAAATATAATATAATAAAAATTAAAGAAATCTGTGAAATAGGTAGAGGAAGAGTAATTAGTAAAAAAGAGATTAGTGAAAATAGGGGAACGTATCCTGTATATTCATCGAAATCTTTGGATGAAGGTATATTAGGTACAATAAATTCATATGATTTTAATGGCGAGTATGTAACTTGGACAACAGATGGTATATATGCTGGTAGTGTCTTTTATAGAAATGGCAAATTTAATTGTACAAATGTTTGTGGAACATTAAAAGCAAAAAGTAATAACATAAATATGAAATATTTATCAGTTGTATTACCACAATATACTACTGATTATGTTGTAAGAGTTGCAAATCCAAAATTAATGAATAATGTGATGGCTGAAATAAAATTGCCTCTTCCGCCACTTGATATTCAACAAAAAATCGTTGATGAGATTGATGAAATTGATAAGACAATAGCATTATCCGAAGAAAGAATTAATTCAAACAAAAATGAAATTAACCGGTTGCTAGAAGGTTTATATGAAAGTACCACTCAAAAAATTAGATTGAGTGATTCTACACTTTTTTATTTATCAATAGGACGAAGAGTTCTGAATTCAGATTTAATGGTTAATGGAAAGATTCCAGTATATAGTGCTAATGTTTTTCAACCGTTTGGCTACATTGATAAAATGTTAATAAGTGATTTTACTAAATCATCTGTATTATGGGGGATTGACGGAGATTGGATGACGAATGTAATAGCAGAAAATATTCCATTTTATCCAACAGACCATTGCGGTTTTATAAGAATACTAAAAGAAAATATCATTACTGAAAAATATTTGGCTTTTGCATTAAATGAAGAAGGCAAAATTTTAGGTTTCTCAAGAAGTAAGAGAGCTTCTATTGACAGAGTTGAGGGGATAGCTATTCCATTACCTAAATTTAAAGATCAGCAAAAGGCCATATCTCAAATAGTAAAACTTGAAAAACAAATTGATGAAGCTCAGAAAGCTATAGATGCTTCTGCAAAACTCAAAAATGCTGTTTTGAAAAAATATTTATAAGAAAAGAAATATATAACTTCTACTTTTGTTGAATAGAAGTCTTTTGTAACAGTTTCTTAGAGACAAGACAAAACGGCGACGCGCTTCTTTATTCCCTTTTGCCGGCGGCACAAAAAACCCCGCTTCGTGATCTGTCCCCCGGAAATTGGACAGTAAAAAAAGTCCCGAAGATTGCGATAGCA
>CAYNBB010000002.1:0-19942 GCA_964395655.1 uncultured Azospirillaceae bacterium
CTTTTGCCAGAAATACAGATAATTTATCCATAACCTTTTTACAATCGGCAACGAATGGAAAATTTAAAACAGTCTGCCCTGCAAAGGTGCAGCAAGAGAGGATATGGCTTCTTTGACGATCGGAATCGTAATGGCGTGTTTACGTTCAAGGGAAATGTTGTCTATTTCTTCGACCAGACGACGCGCATAAGAAAAAGAGCGTTGCATGTTGCCCAGCATATAGCTGATTACCTCGGGCGCGGGAAGAATCTGTCTGTCGTCGAAAAGTTTGACCAACAGAGCCGAGAGCAGGTCGTCATCGGGGGTTTTTATTTCGATTGCCGGCAGAATATTGAGGCGCGAACGCAGATCCGGCAGGCTTACGGGCAAACGTGCCGGTGCGGTGTTTGCTGTAAAAAGAATATTTCCGCCTTCGTCACGATACAGGTTGTAAATATGAAACAAAGTTTCCTGATTGATCATATTTTCGAGGTTTTCGACAATCAGACACTTGTGTTCTTCAAAAATCTTGCGCACGTTTTCCAAGTTCAACAGCTCGGCGCGAATGCTCGGAACCTTGTAGGGATGTTCGGTCAGACGGGCAACATTGGTGGCAAAAACATTAGCCAGGTGCGTTTTACCGCAGCCTTCGGGGCCGTAAACGCAAATGCCGAAATAAGGCCAGTTCGGCCAGCGGTCAATCAGGGTAACGGCTTCGACATTGCATTCCGCAACCAGAAAATCTTCGCGGCCGAGGCTTTCTCGGTGCGGAAATTCCAGGGCAAACTGCCGGGATGTAAGCGTTGCGGAAACCATTTTGTCAGTTCTCTTTGGTTACGTCGTAGACCTTGGCCGTCAGGTCGCCGAGGCTGTACGGTTTAGTAATAAAGTCGAAATCGTCAAAGTTGTCAAGTTCCTGACGGACAATTTCTTCGGAATAGCCGGAAGCCAGAATGACCTTGACGTTTTTGAGTTTTTCCTTGACGATTTTTGTCAGTTCGGCGCCGCTGATGCCGGGCATGACCATATCGGTTATCAGAAGGTCGAATTTATTGTCCTTTTCGAGTTGTTCAAGCGCGTTTTCGCCGGAATTGCAGCCGATAACGTCATAGCCTTTCTTTTTCAGCGCGCGTACAGCAAAACTGCGAACCGAATCTTCGTCTTCGACAAACAAAATCCGGATTTGCTGATTGTTTTTGGAAGAAGCGGTGTGCGAGCGGTCAATCGCGTTGGAAACGTTCATGCCCATAATGATTTTCTGGTTGACGTTCAGAGGGGCGCTGATTTTTTCCTGTACGCGCAGGATCGTACGTCCGGTTTTGTTGGTAACAACTTCGCTGTCTGTTTCGGTTTCTTCTTCCGGCTTTTCCTCAAAACGCGGCAAGTGAATCGAAAAAGTTGTGCCGACGCCGACGGCGCTGTCGACGGTGATATAGCCTTCGGTCTGCCGGACAATGCCGTAGACCATGGCGAGGCCAAGGCCGGTACCTGAGCCGACAATGTTTTCTTTGGTCGAGAAGAAGGGATCAAAAATGCGGCTCATGTTCTCCGGCGGAATGCCGCAGCCGCTGTCTTTGACGTCGATGACGACAAATTCGCCCGGTTTGACCGTGTCGTCGCCGAAGCGGAATGTTTCTTTGAGCGTGTGCGTGCGAGTGGAGATGTGCAGAGTGCCGTTGCCGTTCATGGCGTCTTTGGCGTTGACGGCCAGGTTAATGATGACCTGCGAAAGCTGCACCGGATCGACCTTGACGTAACCGAGATCAGACTGGTGGTGGATTTGCAGCGTTATTTTTTCGCCGAGAATGCGTTTGAGCATGTGTGAGAGTTCGGCAAAACTTTCGGTAATGTCTATCAGTTTGGGCTGGAGCGGCTGTTTGCGCGAGAAGGCCAGAAGCTGCCGAACCAGGCTGGCGGCACGGTTGGCGTTCTGCTTAATCTGAATGAGGTCGGCAAAAGACGGGTCGCCGACGCCGTGACGCTGCAACAGCAAATCGGTGAAGCCGATCATGGCGGTGAGCAGGTTGTTAAAATCGTGTGCGACGCCGCCTGCCAGCTGACCGACCGCCTGCATCTTCTGAGCCTGGGCAAACTGTTGTTCAAGCGAACGTTGTTTGGTAACGTCAATCAGATAAATGACAAAGCCCGGCGCCGTTTCATTCTGTGCGGCGTGAAAACGATGCATACCGCTGAGGTATAAGGTGGTGATTAGATCGGGGCGTTCGGCGTTAAGGTGAAGGTCGAGGCTTAGTGACAAGGCCGGTTCGGTGCGAAGTTTGGCGCAGACGGCGCGGAAAGTTTCGCATTCGGACGGATTCAGCAGGGCGTCTATATTGCTGTTTTTGAGGCGGGGTGCCAAATCGGGAGCAAAAAATTTGACGGCGCTTGCGTTGGTGTCGGCAATTTTGCCGTCGTCATTGACAAACAGGATGCCGACCGGCGAGTTGTTAAACAGCCAGCCGATTTTGTCTGACGCTTTTTCGAGTGCGGCTTCAAGCTGATTGGTACTCGGCAGACGGCCGATGACGGCGCCGCGTACCTTAATCTTTTCGTCTTCGCGGTAGTTGCTCTGAAAAACATAGGCTTCGGCGATTTCTCCTTTGGCATTGGTAAAATGCAGTTTTCCCTGCCAGGAGTCTTTCTTTTCGGGAAAAAGCGAGTTCGGCGCCAGAAAATCATTCAGCGGGCAGCCCCGCAGTTCTGTTTCGGAATATTGCAGCAGAGAGGCAAAATTGTGGTTGACGTATTCAAAACGATAATCTTTGTCGGCGGTGTAAAGGCCGATGGGCATGTCGTCAAGAAAATCGTGCAGGCGCGCGCTTTCTTCGCGGAAGACCTGTTCCATGTTGCGGCGTGCGGTAATGTTGTCGGCCGACCAGTAATAATAGGTTTCTTTGCGGATTTTTTTGATTGAAAAAGCGCCTTCGAAAATCTGAGGCTTTTTGAGATACATCGGACGCAACGAAACCTCGTACCATTCAAGGTCGTTGAAAACGCGTCCGGTCTCGGGGTGCAACGCCAGCGAAAGAGTTACTTTTTCGGCGCTGAGGTTTTTGCAGGCGGTTTTGAGGCGGCCGAGGGCGTTCTTGTTGGTCGGACCCTCAGCCAGATGTTTTTCGAGAAAATGCAAGACAGTGTTTTGTCCGAACAGGTCTTTGGACGGATCGTTCTGGATGACGTTTTCTCCTTTCGGAGTTTCGATCCGGCGGGCTTTAAAGTCGTTGCGGATAATTTCGTTGGCAAATCCGCCGTAGCTGATAGCCGCTTCGCCGGCATCGAGCGTTTTGATAGTCAGCAACAGGCAGTAACTTGCGCAGGCTGCGCAGGAGGCAACCAGATAAAGATAATATTCCGGATACAAAAAGAACAGGATTATCAGCGTCGTTAATCCGACCAGAGCAAAAGCCAGCTTAATCAGGCAGGATTGGAGCTGTTTGTCCGGTCTATTGTTGATTTTTGAGTTGCATAACATATCCGATTACCTCTGCGACAGCTTTAAAATGTTCTTCCGGGATGGTCTGATCCAGTTCGGTTGAAGCAAACAGGGCTCGAGCCAGCGGCGGATTTTCGACGACGGGAATTTCGTTTTCTTCGGCCAGCGCCTTGATTCTCAGCGCGACGGTGTCAATGCCTTTGGCGGTGACTTTCGGGGCATCCATCTCATTCATTTTATATTCAAGCGCAACCGCATAGTGCGTCGGGTTGACGATAACGACGTCTGACCTCGGCACCGCTTCCATCATACGATGGCGTGCACGTTCCATGCGCACCTGGCGGATGCGCGATTTAATCAGCGGATCGCCTTCCATTTGTTTGTATTCGTCTTTGACTTCCTGTTTGGTCATGCGCAGTTTTTTCAGGTGTGTATATTTCTGATAGGCGTAGTCGGCCAACGCAATGAGCAAAACCGCAATCGTGACCGTAAACAGCAGCAGGACGACAATTTTGTGGATGAATTTGAGGATGGCAATATTGTCCATAGTCGGCAAAAGTTCGACTTTGCCGAGATAGGGCTTGATAACCAGCAGTGCCACAAACGAGATAACCGTTATTTTGATAATTCCTTTGAGCGCTTCGACAACTTTTTTCATGTTGATGAAATTGGCCAGAGAAGCGAAGATATTTAACTTTTCCCATTTGGGTTCAAGTCTCTTGGGGGCGTAGACGAATCCGGTCTGAGCAATGCTGCCGAGTACGCCGAGGGTGATGAAAATCAAAAAAGGAATGCTCAATATCTTAAACAGGTTGAGCACGGCGCCGGAGAGTAGACCGCGGAAGTTTTTGGGAGAAACCTCAATATCGGCAGCGTTTTCGATGTAACCGACGCCGGCCGCGTAGAACCATTTCATCATCAGCGGAAACAAAAGCCAAATGACAAAAAGCATACCCGTAAGCATCAGAAAGCTCTTGGCGTCCTGCGAGATCGCAACGTTACCTTCTTCTTTGGCCTTGCTGATCTTTCGTTCCGAAGGTTCTTCGGTTTTGGAGGCTTCGTCTTCTTCTTCGGGTGCAACCATTTTCGAGCCTTCCTAACGTAAAAACTGCTGAATGCCGTCTTCAAAGTATTTGGTGAACCAGACAATCATTATCGGCGCGGTAATGAACAACAGTCCCAGTCCCAAATATATCTGCAACGGCAGAGACAGGAAAAAAATGTTGAGCTGCGGCATCAGGCGCGAGACCAGGCCGATGCCGCTGTAAAAAATGATTGTAAAGGCTATAAAGGGCGAACCTATTTTGAAACCGATGACAAATGACTGATTGAAGGTGCGGCTCAGATTGTCGGCAAAGTCTCCGAGCGGGAGCTTGGCCGAAACCGGCAACAGCGTATAACTGTCGATGACGGCACTCAGCATCAGGTGGTGAATGTCGGTCAGGAAAATGACCGTTAACGCAACAATACTCAAAAAGGTTTCGACGACAATCGACTGGTTTTGGGTGGCGGGATCAAAAATCTGTGCATTGCCGAAGCCGATGGCCTGTCCGGCGATAAAACCGGCCAGATTGAGTGCCGTGAAAAGAATCTGCATTGTCAGTCCGATAAACAGGCCGACGACGATTTCGGAAAGAATATATTGCAAAAACAGCAGAGTTTCCTTCGGTTGCGGCGGCAGATGCGGCGCGATCAACGGCATCAAAACAATTGACAGGGCGACGGCAACCGAAAGACGAACCTGCGTGTTGACGTAAGAACTCATAAAGCCCGGCATTATCATTAATGCCGTACCGAGACGCAGAAACACCATCAAAAAGGCGTAAATGTTCAGACTGACAAGTTTTTCCATGGGCGTTATCCGCCTGTTATCCGGTCAAACAGAGATTCGGTCAAAGAGCGCATTTGTTCCAGCATAAACGGAAAAAGCAGGATAATTGCGACAAATACGCTGATGATTTTGGGAACGAAAGCCAGCGTCATTTCCTGAATCTGAGTCAGTGCCTGAAAAATACCGACAATCAGACCAACAAAAAGCGCAACCAGCAAAACCGGGGTTACGATCTTGAGGAGGGTAAAAACCGCTTCGCGCGAAATGTCTAAAACTTCAACTTCATTCATGGACGTTACTCAAGAGGGGTTTGCTGTTCAAAGTAAAAGTGGTTCTGAATGCCCGTAAAAAAGACGCCGTCAAAACCGGTGGCGATGATATCCTTAAAATGCTTGGAAATAATGCGTCGCCATTCTTCGTGCCAGTATTGCGTTATTACGGCATTCGGTTCGACAAAAGATTTGCGAACCAGCCAGGACGGGGAGCCGACTTTCCAGCGTTCGTGCCAGAAATAATCTTGCGGCGAGGCTTCGGAAACGTTCATTTCGGCAATGAGCAGGCGGCGCGAACCGTTTTTTTTGAACTGCATTCGGCGGATGTCTTCGGGGCTGAAACGTTGTGTGTGCGCGAACAACGGTTTGATGACGACAATATCGTAATTCGTGCGGCTGATGTCCTGCACAAAACGGTCTTTGGAAGTGTAGCGGCCGTCGTCGGTCAGTATCAGAATGTTGCGCGCCTCTGCCACTTGGCCGACGTTTTTGGCCGAATCGTTAATCAACGGTTGAGAAGCGATGTCGTTAAACGCGTTTTCCGTATTTTCAAAAACATATAGTATTTTTTTATCCAGTACCGAGCGGACAATCGCTTTGTCCGCGGCTTCGGAAGATTGACAGTAATCAATGCTTATAAGACCCAGGCGGTTATTGAACGTGATGTTCTGTTCTCTTCCTTTGCCGCAAAACAAGTTGTTGAGAGCAACCGCGTCAACAGAGCGGAGATATTTGTATTCCGGCGTGTCGGGCTTGGGTTGTCGCGGCGTTTCGTTTTCGTGAGATAAAAAAGTGGTGTCTTCAATGCTGCCTTTTTTGCGGCGCGAAAGATTATAACCGTCGCGCGCGTCTTCCCAGGCGCTACGGTAGAGTAGTTCCTGGCCTTCGTGAGTGATGATTTTGAAGCCGGGACGGTTTCCTCTGGCATAATCTATCAGCATTTGCAGGTTGTCACGCATATCGGCGCGATAGTTGCGAATCTGCATCGGCAGATATTTCATGTCGAGAATCTTTTCTTCCGGCGTATAGGGATTGACGTTCGTGAAACCGTACAGACCGGCATCGGCGGAACGAATTGTCAGCGCCGACAAAAAGGCCAGAACAATACCGTATTTCAAACTAGGTGACAACATCGGCCCGGTGTTTTCCTGTCCTTTCGGGGATTTCCGAAACCGCCATGGCGATTTTGAAAATCTCGGTTAACATTTTGAGCGGATCGCCGTTCAGGTCGGTCTTGCTGTAACGTTCCAGATAAACGCGAATGGTCGCGCCGGAAGAACCGGTGCCCGAAAGGCGGTAAACAATGCGCGAGCCGTCGGCAAAACGGATAATCAGACCGTTTTTGGTTGAGCTGTGATCAACCGGATCATTATAAACGAAAGCACCGGCGTCGGAAACCTCAAAACCGTTCAGCGTCCGGCCGGGAAGCTCGGGCAGCCGCGTTTCGAGATCAGCCATAAGTTTGTCGGCAACGGCGGTGTCAACGCCTTCGAAGTCAAAGCGGACATAATAGCTGCGGCCGTATTTTTGCCAGTGTTCACGGGTGATTTGCTCAACGGACTTGCCTGTGGCGGCAATGATGTTCAACCAGAACAAAACTGCCCAGATGCCGTCTTTTTCGCGGATATGGGACGAACCGGTGCCGAAGCTTTCTTCACCGCAGAAAGTGATGCGTTTGGAATCCATGAGATTGACAAAATATTTCCAGCCGGTCGGTACTTCATAATAACCGATGCCGTGCGCTTCGGCAACGCGCGCGACGGCAGTGGAAGTGGCGGCCGATTTGGCTACGCCGTAGATGCCGTCCTTATAGGCGGGAATCAATTTGAAATTGTCCGTAATAATGGCAAGACTGTCACTCGGCGTAACAAAAAAGCTTTTGCCGAGAATCATGTTGCGGTCGCCGTCGCCGTCGTTGGCGGCACCGAAGTCGGCCGCTTTGTCTGAAAACATGAATTCAACCAGTTCTTTGGCATAAACCATGTTAGGATCAGGGTGTAAACCGCCGAAATCCGGCAAAGGCGTATAGTTTACGACAGAACCCGCAGGCGCGCCGAGCAGTTCTTCAAAAATTTTGCGGGCATAGGGGCCGGTGACGGCGTTCATGGCGTCAAAGCGCATGGTGAAGCCGTTTTCGAATAATCTGCGAATGGCCGCAAAATCAAAAATCTGCTGCATCATTTCAACATAGTCTTTTACGGGATCAATGACTTCGATTTGCATGCCGCAGAGTTCCTGCGTTCCGAGCTCGGACAAGTCTATGTCGGCCGCGTCGCAGATTTTGTATTCTTTGATGGCGAGCGTTTCCTGATAAATCTTGTCGCTGACGGAACTCGGAATCTGTCCGCCGCTGGCATTGGAATACTTAATGCCGAAATCGCCGTTTTCACCGCCGGGGTTATGCGAAGCGGAAAGGATGAAGCCTCCGTCAGCCTTGTTTTTCAGAATAACGTTGGAACCGGCCGGGGTCGACATAAAGCCGTTTTGCCCGACAATCAGCTTTGCCGCGCCGTTTGCTGCCGCCATCTTGATGATTTTCTGGATCGCCTTGTCGTTATAAAAACGGCCGTCGCCGCCGACAACAAAGGTTTTTCCTTTGAGATCTCCGATAACGTTAAAAATGCTTTGCATAAAGTTTTCGACATAATTCGGTTGGAGCACGGTTCGGGATTTGCGGCGCAGGCCGGCAGTGCCCATCTTCTGGTCGGTATAAGGCGTAGTCGCAACAGTTTTTATCATAATTTTCCTCTCGTTTGAACGAATATGATTTATGAACCGAAGTTTAACACTCCGGCTCATAAAAACAAGTCTTAATATCAACTTATCATAGGGTTTAAGGGCAGATGAACTCGGCCAGATTCCTGATTTCCATTTTAGCGGCCAAATGCGAGGTTGTCATGCGTCTGTTCAGGCCGGGCAGATTCATGTCAAGTACGGTCAGGCCTTCAAGAAACAGTTCACGGTAGATAACTCGGTCTTTAAGGCCGGAACAAAAACGAAATCCGTACAGTTTGCCGATTTTTTCGAGTTGTTCGAAAATAAATTCTTTGTTGCGCGAACGGGTGGCTGATATTTTGTTGCCGCAGACAATCCAGTTGAGGCAGCTTTTGCCGCGGGCAGCCAGCTGTTTTTTGGTTTCCCAGACAAAATCGGCGTAATGCCCCGGAGCTTTGACGCGCGCGTCTGCAAAGTCAATGTCGGCGATGGCGCCCATATCGACCAGGCTGTCGGTCATCGGTGTAATCAGGGTGTCGGCATATTGATGTGCCGCTTCAAACAAGTAGTTTTTGTTGCCGGGCGTGTCTATGATAACGGCGTCGTATCGGTTGCGGATGTCCGTAATCATATCATGAATGCGGTCCAGATCTTCGGGGATGCGGGCATAGTCCGTCGTCGGTTTTACGATATAATGTTCGGGAATACCGAGGTGCAAGCCGTTTGCCGTACAGAAGTTTTTACGGTTTTGGATGTATTTGGTCAAAGAACCCTGGCGGCCGTCAAAATCGGCTGTGGCGACAGAGAAGCCTTCGTTCAGCAGTTTGACGGCAAGGTGCATGGCAATCGTTGATTTGCCGGTGCCGCCTTTTTCGTTGCCGATGACGATGATATGTGCGGGAGATTTTGTTTCAGCCATTATTTTTGTTCAACCATTGCCAGTTGTCGGATAGGAGCGGATGTAATCACTATACAGGATTTGTTTTCTTTTTTCAAATGATTGCAAGTTTTATCCGCCTGAATTTTTTCGAGACCGACCAGCTTGGAACGATAAACGACGGCAGCGCCTTTGGCTGCGGCCTCTATGTCAATTTGAGCTTTTTTTATGTAATTGCTGTTCAAATTCCTGCGGATTTGCAGCGCATAGTTGCGGGCTTTGGCGTAATTGGAAAATGCACCGACCTGTACGCCCCAGCGTGTTTTGTCAAGGGTTGAGGTATCCGCGGTTTCTGTCATTTCGGCATTTTGAACCGAAGCCGAAGTGTCGGCATAGAGAATCGGTTTTTCGATATTGTCGGCAAGGGTAAGTTTATGCAGTCCTCTGGTCATCAACGAAGCCACTTTGCTGTCGCGCTGACGGAGCGTGTCGTGTCCCATGGTTACGGCAATGACGCGGTTGCCGTTTTGTTCGGCAGACGTTACGATGTTGTAGCCGGCGGCGTTGGTAAACCCCGTTTTCATCCCGTCGGCGCCCTTAAAAGTTTTGAGTAGGTGGTTGTGAGTGTACATTTTGTGCCCCTGCCAGGTAAAGCTTTTGGTGGAAAAAAGCTTGTAATACTGCGGATAGTGATGGTACATGGCGGCGCCCAAAACGGCCATGTCGCGGGCTGTCGTTTTCTGGGCGCGGTTGGGAAGGCCGGAAGCATTTTTGAACGTGGTGTTTTTCATGCCAAGTTCATGCGCGACTTTGGTCATGGTGTTGGCAAAGTTTTCTTCGCTGTAACCGATGCCTTCCGCCAAAACAGTGGCGCAGTCGTTGGCCGATTTGACAATCAGAGCCATAACGGCGTCGCGTACGGTAATGTAAGAACCCGGTTTGAGACCGAGTCTTGACGGCGAACGATTGGCCGCGGTACGCGAAACTTTGAGTTTATCGGTCATCTTCAGACGGCCGCTCTCAAGTTCGCCGAAAGTGATGTAGAGTGTCATCAATTTGGTGAGAGAGGCCGGATAGCGCAGTTCGTCGGCATTGCTGGCTGAGAGAACCTTGCCCGAATAAGCGTCAATAATAATCGACGATTGGGTACGCACCGCCTGTGCCGGTGCAAATGTACACATGCAAAATATTGCGACGAGAATCGCTTTTTCGAACAAAGAATTAAATCTGAAAAAGGTTTTCATTGCTTGGACTCTATACACTTCTGTTGATGACCCGTTTTAGTCAGCTTAGCTCTAAAAGGAAAATAAATTGTTAATTTGAACGCGGAAAATGTTGTGAAATAATTTTTTTTGCAAAATAACTTTTAGCTTGACTTTGTGTTTTAATCTATGTAGTAATTTGGTGGTGTCCGATGGCGGATTTAGCTCAGTTGGTTAGAGCGCTGGTTTGTGGTACCAGATGTCGTGAGTTCGAGTCTCATAATCCGCCCCATAAAAAAGCCGTCCGTGAGGACGGCTTTTTTAGTGATCAGAGATCAGGGATCAGTGATCAGGGGCAATTTCAGTTCTGTCAGGTTCTTTCCTTCAGCTTTTTGGGGGATAATCAGGGCGATGAATTTAGGCAAATTAAGCTTGGTTCATGCAAACGTCTGTCGGACGGCGGAAAATCGCAATAAGAAGAAAGCCCTCCGAACGGAGGGCTTTTGCGTGTTTAGATTTTGCCTTCATAGGCTTTAAGGTAAATTTCTTCAATTTCCTTAATCAGCGGATAACGCGGGTTGGCACCGGTGCACTGATCGTCGAAAGCCAGTTCGGACAATTCGCTCAAACCGTTTTTGAACGTCTGTTCATCAACGCCGGCTTCACGGATTGACATCGGAATGCCGATTTCCTTTTTGAGCTTTTGAATGGCAGAAATCAGGTTTCTGACTTTTTCGTCGTCGTTTTTGCCGCCGAGGTTCAGCATCTCGGCAATTTCGGCATAGCGGCGTTTGGCCTCGGGGTAGTGATATTGTGAGAAAATACCCTGTTTGGTCGGTTTGTCGCTGGCATTGAAATCAATAACCTGACATATCAGCATGGCGTTGGCGACACCGTGGGCAATGCCGTAGGCGCTGCCAAGCTTGTGGGCAAGCGAGTGACAGATGCCCAAGAACGCCTGCGCAAAACTGATGCCGGCCATGGTTGCGGCGTAGTGCATGTTTTCGCGCGCCTGCGGATTGTTGGCACCGTCGTTGACCGATTTTGCCAAGTTGGCAAAAATCATCTGAATGGCTTCTTTGGCGATGCCCTGAGTGAACGGCGTGGCCAAAATGGAAACGTAGGCTTCCAGCGCGTGAGTCAGAGAATCGATGCCGGAAGCCGCAGCCAGGCCGCGCGGCATGGTTTTGACCAGGTCAGGATCAATAATGGCCATGTTGGGCGTCAGCGCATAATCGGCAATCGGATATTTGATATGGGTTTCCGAATCGGTGATTACGGCAAAAGGCGTAACTTCCGAACCGGTTCCCGATGTGGTCGGGATGGCGATCATGGTCGCTTTGTTGCCCAAATCGGGGAAAGTACAGATACGTTTGCGAATATCCATAAAGCGCATGGCCAGGTCATGGAACGAGACTTCGGGATGTTCATACATCAGCCAGACGATTTTGGCCGCATCCATCGGCGAGCCGCCGCCCAAAGCGATGATAACGTCAGGCTCGAGGTTGCGGACAATTTTAAGCGCGTTTTCGATGGTAGCGGTATCGGGATCGGGGTTGACGTTGGAGAAAATCTGGTAGGCAATGTCCAGTTCGTCCAAAACGTCGGTGATTTTATCGGTATAACCGAGGCCGAACAGCGGTTTGTCGGTGATGATAAAGGCTTTCTTCTTGCCTTTGAGTTCACGCAGGGCAAAACCGGTGGCACCCTGTTTGAAATAAATCTTGGGCGGAACTCTGAACCACAGCATGTTCTCTCTTCTTTCGGCAACTGTTTTGATATTAACCAAATGTTTTACTCCTACGTTTTCACTGGCGGCATTTCCGCCCCAGGAACCGCAACCCAGCGTGAGTGACGGATCCAGTCTGAAGTTGTACAAATCGCCGATGCCGCCCTGCGAAGCCGGCGTGTTAATCAGAATGCGTCCGGTATCCAGCTGGTCGCTGAAATGTTTAATGCGATCCTGATTATGTTCGGCAGTATAAAGAACCGAAGTGTGTCCGCGGCCGGCAAAATGAATCAGTTCGGCAGCATCGGAAACGGCGTCTTCGAAGGATTCTGACTTGTACATGGCCAGAACCGGAGAAAGCTTTTCGTAAGAGAACGGTTCTTCGGAGCCGATTTTGGAAACTTCTCCGATGAGAACCTTGGTTTCCGCGGGGACTTTGATTCCTGCGAGTTCGGCAATCTTACAGGCAGGCTGGCCGACAATGGCGGAATTGAGTTTGCCGTCCTGAACGATGGTACGGGCAAGCTCGTCTTTTTCTTTTTTGTTCAAAATATAAGCGCCGCGGTATTTAAACTCTTCCTTAACCTTTTCATAAACATCCTTATGGACGATGACCGACTGTTCGGAAGCGCAGATCATGCCGTTGTCAAAGGTTTTGCTCATCAGAACTGAGCTGACGGCCATTTTGATGTCGGCGGTTTCGTCAATAATGGCAGGGGTGTTGCCGGCGCCGACGCCCAGAGCCGGTTTTCCGGAGCTGTATGCCGCTTTGACCATGCCGGGACCGCCGGTGGCCAGAATCATGGCAATGCCTTCGTGTCCCATCAGGTGTTGCGTCACGTCAATGGACGGTTCGTCAATCCAGCCGATGATATGTTCGGGCGCGCCCGCTTTGACGGCGGCTTCCAGAAGCAGCTTGGCCGTGTATACGGTGCATTTTTTTGCGCGGGGATGGGGAGAAAAGATAATTCCGTTGCGTGTTTTGAGCGCAATCAGGGTTTTGAAAATGGTGGTCGACGTCGGGTTGGTGGTCGGGATGACCCCGGCAATGACGCCTATCGGTTCGGCAATTTTGGTATAGCCGTTGGTCGCATCATGTTCAACAACGCCGCAGGTTTTGGTGCAGCGATATTTGTTGTATATTTCTTCGGCTGCAAAGTGATTCTTGATGACTTTGTCTTCGACAATGCCCATGCCTGTTTCCTCAACGGCCATTTTTGCCAGCGGGATACGGGCATTGTTGGCGGCCAACGCTACGGCGGCAAAAATCTTGTCGACCTGTTCCTGCGAATAGGTGGCAAAAACTTCCTGTGCGGTCTTAACGCGGTCGATTACGACATCCAGATCATCGATTGTACATATTCCCTGAGGAGCCGAGGCTTCCGGGGTTTCTTTTTTTGATATCATGTTTTCCGTCTCCTGTTAAGTGCCTCCAAAACAATCCGAGGCACAAATCAATACCAGTTTATCATAAAAAAGCAAAAAAAACGTTAATGTCAACGATTGCGTCGGCTTTTGCGGCGTTCAATCTTTTCTTGTATTTTGCGGGCGCGTTTGTCGGCTCGTTCCTGAGCCTTTTTTTGAAAACGAGTGAGGTTTTCCTTTTCGACGACAGCCTCGTCTTTCTGTTCCTGAACGGCTCGGATGTCCTTTTCAATGGCTTTTTTTTGGAAACGCGATGACTTTTCCTGTCGTTCTTCGAGTTTCTGCTGTTCTTTTCGGGCTCGTTCTTCGGCGCGTTCTATTGCTTTTTTGCGAAAGCGGGTGTCAGCGCTGTTTTTCTGTTCTTCAAAAGCCTGTTCTTTGGCCAGGCGCTTTTGTTCCTTGGCCGTGAGAATCTGCTCTTCGACGCTGGCGCCGGTAAGAGAAACGGTTTCCTGCGCATGAAGCATAAAAGGTGTAATGACGGCGGTTGCGGCCATAATGCCGCAAAAATACGTTTTCATTTCTTCCTCCTCAGCCGATGAAACGATTTTGCCCATATATAAAACATTTTTCGGAAAACAACAAGTTGACTGTTGGGGGATTGGTGATAAAGTAGCGAAAAACTTTTGGGAGAACACTGAAATGAAAGTCGTTGCCGCAGCTTTATTGGTCAGAAACGGAAAATTGTTTATCGCCAGACGTCCGGAGGGCAAAACGCTGGCTCACCATTGGGAGTTTCCGGGCGGAAAACAGGAGGAGGGCGAAACGCTGCCGCAGACACTGCGCCGCGAACTGCGCGAGGAGCTCAACATTGAGACGGAGATCGGCGATTTTTTCATGCAATCGGTTTATGACTATGATTTCGGGCAGATTCAAATTAACTGCTTTTGGGCGAGATTGTGCGATGAGAGTTGCGATGTTCGTTCCAACGAGCATGAGGATATCGCCTGGGTTATGCCGGACGAACTGAAAAACTATCGTTTTGCGCCGGCTGATGTGCCGGTTGTTGAGGCTTTGAGCAAAATAAAATTCTGAATGGCCGAGAGAGAAAAGCCGTCCGCGGAAAAATGCGCTAAAAAAGAGCGTTGCCTGAGGGCAACGCTCTTTTTTTTGAAGAATCAGAAAGGATGTCAGTCTGTAAATACGGCTTTTTTTACTTTGCTTTTTTTGAAAAAGCCGGTTATTTCCAGACGTTTTGCAAGATCGTCAGCGTTTATTTTGCTCCAGTTGCTGCGGAAGAATTCCTTGTTGCTCTTAAAGCGTCCCGGTATGGCGAAATGTTCGTACTGCTCCTGAAACGTCATATTGTTTGTGATCGTTTCGGTTGCAAAAGCGAACACTTCTTTACCGGAGATATGCGAACCGATGCTGCCGAGCATATAGCCGTGAAGCTCTTTTCCTTCGGCATCCAGATAATCGTGTAAGCCGAAGAGGATTTTGGCCATGTGATCTCTGGTTTGGGGATTAGAGAGGCAGTAGGCAGCCTGTTTGCGGATAAAGTTCCAGCAGGCCTCGTTCATCAGTCCCGGTTGATCGTAGGCTGCGGAATATTGCTTATAGCCTGCGGGAAGCGCGTCGTTGACGGGTGTCGGATCGTGAAGAACGGCACCGCAGGAGAGGCGCTGCATGGCGATTTCGAGCAGAATGTTGCCGGTGAAGCTGTCTGCCTGGCAGAAGTCGGGGGCGAAGTCAGCCATCAGATTCATGAAGCTGTCTCCGATGCGCCAACCGCGAATGTACTGGCCGGTTGGCTGGACGATGCGGGGAAGAACGACTTTGTTGACGATTTCTGCTGCGGACATTCCGGTTACGCTGATTCCTGACAGTTTTTCGATTGTTTGTTTCATTTGGGTAATTTGTTAGTAGTTTAACATATGTATATCTTTTCAATCTTATTTATACGCTGTTTTGGATATTTTGTCAATAAGCTGAGGGAATAAAAAAATCCCCGGTTTCAAACCGGGGACAGGTGTGAAGCTGCGGTTCAGTCGTCGAAACGGTCAAACAGCATTTTGAGCTCTTCGATTTTTTTGTCTTTGTCGTTTTGATTGAACGACTGGGCGACGCAGTGCTGCAGGTGTTTGGCCAAAATGTTTGATTCGACGGCTTTGAGCGCGGAACGTATGGCTCGCAGTTGAATGATGATGTCCGGGCAGTAACGTCCGTTTTCAATCATTTTTTTGACGCCGTCAAGCTGTCCGCCGATGCGGTTCAGCCGCGGCATGTTTTCCATATGGCTGGGGTTGCAGTCGTCCATTTGGTCTCGCTTTTTTATTTGCTGCTGCCGGAGCATTTATCGCCGCAATGGCAGGTGGTGCCGTCACACTGGCAGTTGTCACCGCACTGGCAGTCTTCACAGGTACATTTGGGATTGTTGCATTTTGACATTGGCGTTCCTTTCTTTTTTTTTGACACTGATTTTATAAATATACCATACGGGGGTATATGTCAAGTTTTTTCAAAAATTTGCGGCAGACGGTGACGGCTGTTTTTTGTCTGCGGACTGGAAATCCGGTTAAGAAGGCTTATTTTACTTCGCAAAGAATTCGGGAGTGAAAAAAGCCATGATTAATGAGAACAACAAAATCGGCGTGATTCCTGCAACTCTGTTGGTCGCAGGAAATATGATGGGATCGGGTGTGTTTATGTTGCCGGCAAATTTGGCCGCCATAGGTTCAATTGCGGTTATCGGCTGGCTGGTTACGATTGTCGGCGCGATTGCTCTGGCGCTGGTGTTTTCCAAACTGACGCAGATTTATACCGCCGCCGGCGGGCCGTATGCCTATGCACGCAAGGCTTTCGGCGATTATATGGGGTATCAGACCAATTTGGTCTATTGGCTGGCCAACGTGGTCGGCAATGTTGCGCTGGTGGTGGCCGGCCTTGGTTATCTGACGCCGTTTTTTCCGTCTTTGAGCGATCCGCTGGTGATGGCGTTCGGGCAGATCGGCGTTATCTGGCTGTTGGTTTATGCCAATATTCTCGGGCCGAAAATGGTCGGGCGGATTCAGAGCGTTACGACAATATTGGCACTTATTCCGATTATCGGCGTCGCGTTGCTGGGCTGGTTCTGGTTTCATCCGCAGACTTTTATGGACGGCTGGAACGTTTCGGGCAGCAGCAACATGTCGGCACTGGCGATGACGCTGAACTTTACGTTGTGGGCTTTTATCGGCGTCGAGAGCGCTTCAGTTTCAACCGCGGTGGTTCGGGATCCGGCCAGAAACGTGCCGATTGCCACGGTGGTCGGCGTTTTGCTGGCGGCGGCGTGCTATATTCTGAGTTCTTCGGCGATTATGGGAATTATTCCGAATAAGGAACTGATTGTTTCGGCGGCGCCGTTTTCGGAGGCGGTAACAATGGCTCTCGGACCCGCGGCCGGAAAAATCGTGGCTTTTTGCGCTGCGGCCGGATGTCTCGGATCACTTGGCGGCTGGACACTGCTGGTCGGTCAAACGGCACAGGCGGCAGCCGATGACGGACTGTTCGGCAACGTTTTTGCCAAAGTCAACAATCGAGGCGTTCCTTCAGCCGGATTGGCAATCGTAGCCGCGTTGATGACGTTGCAGGTTTTGGCAACAATGTCGCCGACGGCTTCCGAGCAGTTCGGAAAAGTGGCTTCGATAGCAGTTATCATGACGCTGCTTCCTTACATTTATTCTTCGGTGGCAATCAAAATTCTCGGGCGCGACAAAATGAGCCGGCATCAACTGACCTTTTATACGATTGTCGGCTTGATAGCGGCGGTTTACTGTATGATTGCAATGATCGGTTCGGATGCCGAACAGACGCGCTGGGCGCTGATGTTTGTTATTTCGACGATTATCTTTTATGAACTGGCCGTCAATCGCAAACTTGACATTAAAGAGCAGCATATTCGTCCCGGCGGCTGCGTCCCCTGCTGGGTAAGGCATTTGACGCTGATTGTGACGGTTGTCGCGTTGGCAGCGATGTTCTGGGTTTCGGTCGGCCGCTACGACAAAGGAGAACTGCGTACCCGCGGTTCGTACCATCGGATTGTTCAGGATTTGAAAAACATATAAAAGGAGATAAAAATGCAGGAGGAAAAAAATCCGCTCGATTTTAAGGTCTTGATGATTTATGACGGGATTGACGATGATAATGCAAACGCCCGCAAAATTCAGGCGCTCAGAAAAAATCTGGAAGAGGCGGACATGCAGGTTGCGGCGGCAGCGTGTTACGGCGATGCGGCGGCGATCATTAAGTCGGATCCGACGGTGGAGTGTATTCTGCTTAATCTGGACGATGATCCGGATCATCATTTTTTTCATACCGGGCGGATGCTGCGTCTGATCCGCAGCCGCAACGAAAGCGTGCCGGTGTTCCTGCTGGCTTGTCGCACGAAAGCGTCGGCCGTGCCGGCGGACATTCTCGACAAGGTCAACGACTTTATCTGGATATTGGAAGACACCTCTGATTTTATTGCCGGACGCATTGAGGCGGCGGTCGGAAGATATCGCGAAAATATTCTGCCGCCGATGTTTAAGGCGCTGGTAAAATTTTCAAAAGTTCATGAATATTCGTGGCATACGCCGGGGCATACCGGCGGCACGGCCTTTTTGAAATCGGCGGTCGGGCGTTCGTTTTTTAATTTTTTCAAAGAGCCCGTCTTTCGTTCGGACCTGTCTATTTCGGTCGGAGAGCTCGGTTCTCTGCTGGATCATTCGGGGCCGATCGGCGAGAGCGAAAAATACATAAGCAGTGTTTTCGGATCCGACCGCAGCTATACGGTAACCAACGGTTCTTCAACTTCAAACAGGGTTATCCTGATGGCCAGCGTTACGCGCAATCAGGTAGCGTTGGTTGACCGCAACTGTCACAAATCGGTAGAACAGGGACTGACAATGTGCGGCGCGGTGCCGTCTTATTTGATCCCGTCGCGCAACCGATACGGCATTATCGGGCCGATTAAGCCGGAGCGCCTGACTCAAAAGGCTGTGGTGCAGGGGCTTAAAGAAAATGCGCTGATTAAGGACAAAACGGATGCCAAACCGGTGCATGCGGTGATAACAAATTCTACTTACGACGGCTTGTGTTATAACGTCAACCGGGTTAAGGAGCTGCTCGGCGGGAGCGTTGACCGGCTGCATTTTGACGAGGCGTGGTATGGCTATGCGCGCTTTAATCCGATGTATTGCGAGCGGTACGCCATGTGCGGGGACATCAACGCTTTTGATCGCGACAGTCCGACGATTTTTGCGACGCAGTCGACGCATAAGCTGTTGGCGGCTTTTTCGCAGGCTTCGATGATCCATATTCGCGAGGGACGCAGTCCGATTGACCACAAGCGTTTTAACGAGGCGTTTATGATGCATGCTTCGACTTCGCCCTTTTATCCGATTATTGCGACCAATGACGTCAGCGCTGCAATGATGGAGGGTTCGCAAGGTAAGGCGCTGACGGACGACTCCATCCGCGAGGCAATCGCGTTTCGTCGGACGGTGGCACATCTGCGCAAGGAAATGAAAGAGAAAAACGACTGGTTTTTTGATGTCTGGCAGCCGGATTACGTTCTTGAAGCCAAAAGCGGACGAAAAATACCGTTTTATGATGCGGACGAAGAACAACTGGCTGCGGATCCTTCGGTCTGGTATCTGCGCCCGAACGACGAGTGGCACGGTTTCGGCGAGATTGAAGAAGGTTATTGTATGCTGGATCCGATCAAGGTGACGGTTATCACGCCGGGTATGGAGCGAGACGGCGCGATGGCCGAAAACGGTATTCCCGCCGCTTTGCTGACGTCGTATCTTGATAATCGCGGCATTGTGGCTGAAAAAACGCAGGACTTTACGGTGCTGTTTTTGTTCTCGCTCGGCGTTACCAGGGGCAAATGGGGAACTTTGCTCAACGCTTTGTTTGCCTTTAAGAAAGATTATGACGGTAATACGCCGCTGGAAAAAGTTTTGCCGAAAGTCGTCGTCGGCAATTCGGAGCGCTATTCCGGCATGGGCTTGAAAGATTTGGCCGACGAGATGTTTATCAAGATGAAAGAATTGCAGACAACCAAGGCGCTGGCCGACGCTTTTGCTGTTTTGCCCAAGCCCGATATGACGCCGGCAGAGGCTTATGAACAACTGGTGCTGGATAATGTCGAGGCGCTCAAACTTGATGAGGCCGCCGGTCGTACTCTGGCAACCGGAGTTGTTCCTTATCCGCCCGGTATTCCGTTGCTGATGCCCGGCGAGAATGCCGGTGCTGCCGAGGGGGCGTTGCTCGGATATTTGAAGGCGCTGGAGGCTTTTGACCGTCATTTTCCCGGATTCGGGCATGATATTCACGGTGTTGAGCCTGATACAGCCGGAAATTATGAAATCATGTGTCTTAAAAAATTATAGGGTTAATCGTTTGAAAACAGCACAAAAAATCCCGAAGATTGCAATCGCAATGTTCGGGATTTTTTGTATCGTTCAATTCCGTAGGTCAGACCATGTTACCATCGCTCTTCACGATGTACACAC
>CAYNBB010000002.1:20042-47288 GCA_964395655.1 uncultured Azospirillaceae bacterium
TCGTTCAATTCCGTAGGTCAGACCATGTTACCATCGCTCTTCACGATGTACACACCGATACTTACCATCTTTAAGTTGGTAAGTTTCAAATATATCGGTATCTGGATCAGATGAGGTCATTCTGAAAACGTAATGGTAATCAATGCTTCCATCTTGGTTAATGTGGAAATTTTGTTCATTATCATAAACGGAAACAACACATTGCGGCTCATTTTCGCCTAAGTAATAACAGTGTTTATGGTCGTTTTTTTGCGTAACCAGAATGTTACCGTTTTGAGTCGGAATTTTTTCTTGCAGTCGTCCCAGAATGTCAATACTTTCATTTGTATACAGACACCAAAGTACGCTACCCAGTTCCATTAGCAGGTAAGCATCATTCTGATAAAACAGTTTCCATGGCTGGCGAATAAATTTGCCGTCTTTCAAAAGATAACCATGACCATTCCAAAATAATGCATTTTCGCAAAACAGAGCCGATGCGTCAGAAAGTACAACAATTCCGTCATCATTCAGCAAATGAACGCGGTATCCATTTGTTTGAGAATGAATGACAAATCCTTTTTCCTGAAGATTCGAAATCTCGGGAGTATACATTGGAGCATAAGCCGGATTATTCGGAAATCTCAAGATGCCTGGAACTCCCGGTTCTACATACAGACATTCGCCGTTGATAATTTCGAACTGTTTTTCAGCATAAGGATCGGCAGTGCCAAAGGCAAAGAGCTTAGCGTTCGCTGCTAACAAACAGTATTCGTCACCTTTCTTCAGGTAAAGATCTTTGCCGATGGCAAAAATTATTCCGTTATAAACATCTCGAAATGCTTCGGCTTTTCCCATTGCTTCCATTTTGGTGCCGTCAAACAAATATGCATTTGACTGAGCATCCGTAACAATCTTCTTCATGTGAATTAATTTTTAGAGATTATAAAATATGATAACAATCGCGTCAAAAGCATTTTTATGAAGGTTTTTTCAATTTAATAACTCCATAATTATACTTTTGTTGGTTGTCTTCTAGCATTAAAATAATATTTATTCAAGCAAAAATTTGCGAAAAATCTTTAAATTTGTCGTTTTTGTATATTTTTGAGGCTGTTTTTTTGAGAGAGCTGTTTCAGTTTTGTATCCAGGGACGGACACCGTCGATAATCTTTTGAATCAGGTTTTCTTCGCTTTGGCAGACCGGGCAGTCGGACAAAAACAGCTCGGCGTCGATTGCCGCATTGCAATGCGTCAGAGACAGGGTTTTGATGATTCCGATGGCAACAAGAGCTTCGTCCGCATTGTTCGCGATGATTTTCTGTGCCGGTTCGGCGCCGGGCAGAGAGATAAACATTTTGTTGGCCAGATAATCCTGACGGATATTCAGATTAAGATAATTCAGCAGAGAAATTTCCTTGAAAATCATTTTCGGAGATTGCTCCCGCAGGCGCATGGCATATTTGAGTCCGATGGTCAGTGCGACATAGGGCTTGTATGCTTCGGTCGCCGCATGCACGTTTGCTGTCTGAAAGACAACGGCGTCCAGTTTGGCGTCGAGATGATAGGTTTCGATAAACAGGGCAAGGGCAAACAAATTGATTGAGAAACCGTCCGTCTCGGAGCGCACGATGACAATGGGATCGTTTTGAAATTGTTTTGCAAATTCGCGCGCCAAAGCACGGTATGCGGACAAATCCGTTCCTGAAAATTTCCGAACGTCATAAACCGGACGCGTTTGGTTTTGAAAAACATCGGTTTGGTTTTGATCCAAAATAACTTCAATCATAAAATCTTTTTCCGATACAGATTCTTCCAATCCTTAAATTATATAGCGCTTATTGGTTACGACTTTGTTAAAATGCGCAAAAAAATAAGGCTGAGCCGGTATGACTCAACCTCATTTTTTTCTTTGGCGTCAGCCGAAGATTTCGAGGTATTTCTCCTCAATTTCTTTGGCCAGCACCGAAAAATCGGTGTTTTCGTCAAAGCCTATTGCCCAGACTTTGCGTCCGCCCTTGCGCATGGCGCCGGCAATTCCGTTCCAGTCTTCCACGCCGTTGCGATTATACAGGATAATCTGCGGTGTTTCGGGGAACATGGCCAGCAGGTACCAGGTGTGGGTTCCGGCAATGCCGACGGATCCTGTCAGTGCCTTGTACATATTATAGTACTTGGCGTGGAGAATACCGCGGATGCCGAGAACTTCCGGGTTTTCGCTCAGGCCGGGAACGTACATGTCGTACGCTTTGGCAGCCGCTTCGACTCCTGCAAGGTCGTTAACCTTGTGGAAATGCTGTCCGAACACGAGGTTCTGAGGCATTTCGCGCAGAAAGCCGAACACTTCTGCCGGCAGGCTTTGCTGTTTGGCCGTGACGCCGCAACCGTTGTCCGACAGCCATTTCTGCATAATTACCAAAATGTTTTGACGATTGCGCAGCTGTGCGTATTCGGGTAGTTCGCTTGTTGCGGCCGGTTGCAGAGAAACTTTTGCCAGTTTGTTCCACAAGTCCTTCGACAGATTATTCGCGCGGAGGTCTTTTACGATGTCCCAGCCGTTGGCGAGAGTTTCTGCTTTCTTGGAAAACGGAACAGCTTTCAGCTCAAGTCCGGATGCGAAGAATGACATTTGGTTGCGGATTTTTTCCGCTTCTGTGTTATACTCTTCTTCACAGTCTTTGTCCGGACAGATGAAAACGTTGACGTTGAACAGCTTGGCAACCCAGAGGGCAAAAATTTCATGTCCGAAACTGCTTTTGATAATGATGTTGTTCATAAAAAACTTTTTTATAAATAAGTTATACATATGCAAAATCATCAGGAAAATCAGTCTTCGGAACCTCAATATATCCATAATAATTTTGCTTCATTAAATATAATTGTACCATGTTTGGGACAGAAGAACAAGAAATTTTATGAAGACCGATTTACGTTTTCGGATATGCCGGGCACCGCAGAATACAGGGGCTAAAGCGCTGTTCCTTTTTTGGGGCGGAACAGGTTAGACATGTCGACCTTTTCGAGTTTCAGCAGTCTGATTTTTTTATCAAGGCCGCCGGCATATCCGGTCAGGCTGCCGTTGGTGCCGACCACGCGGTGGCAGGGAATGATGATTGAGATTTCGTTATGTCCGACGGCGCCGCCCACCGCCTGTGCCGACATGTGCGCAAGTCCTTTTTGAACAGCCAGAGTTCGGGCGATTTGTCCGTAGGTCGTCGTTTGTCCGTAAGGAATTGTCTGCAGGATTTTCCAGACTTCAATCTGAAACGGCGAACCGACAAGGTGCAGGGCGGGGATAAAGTCCGGTTCTTTGCCGTCAAAATAAATATCCAGCCAGCGGCGCGCGTCTTCAAAAACGGAAAGTTTTCCGCTCTGATGTTGCGGGTTCAGGTTTCGGGCATAAAACTTTTGTTTTGCAAACCAGAGGCCGGTCAGCCCGGCTTCGTCGCCGGCCAGCAGAAGCTCACCAAGCGGAGAATTGTAAGTTGTTGTGTATTGCGTGGCCGGTTCGGTGTTCATGAAGCATTTACGATTGTTGCCCTCGATATCAATTCGGCCGTTCGGATCGGCATTCAAGCGAACGCCCCGAAGTCTGGCATGTTCCCTGAGAGATACTTTTTGCTTCATTTGTTTTCCTTAAATTGCGACTTTGCGGGGAACAGATCAGTATGATCAGGGGGCTTCCGCCGCTCGGGGTTTAGCCGCAAGCCTCCGATTTTTTGAACTTGATTGACGCGAGCAGGGTTTCCGCCGCGGTCTGGCCGGAGGCGAGAGCCTCGACGATTGTCGAACCTCCGGTTTTGCAGTCTCCGGCATAAACGATGCGCTCGTTGTCGCATTTGGGATCTGCGTAGCTGCCGACGGCTTTGATGATCAGTGCAAAATCGGGAAGTCTGACCGTCGAGTTGGAAATTTCTTTCAATTTGTTGTCCTGCCAGTCGTTTTTATGCAAGGAAAGCGTCAAAAGTTCGTCGTCGGCTTCGATCCTTTCGGGGCTGCTGAGCGGGGTGATGTTGATTTCCTGACTAATCAGTTCCAAATATTCGTGTTTGGAAACGCGCATGTCCGCCAGCCGGCGGCGCACAAACATTTCGACGTAAGCCGAACCATTGGCTTTGGCTGTAAAGGCGCAGTCGGCCGCAACTTTGCCGCCGCCGATGACGGCGACTTTTCCCGTTGTCTTGTATTGTTCGGGGTGGCGCAGATAGTCCATGTGCGAAAGGCAGAGTTCCTCTCCGGGAATCCGGAGCTGTTTGCAGTTGGGCTCTCCGCCGGCCATGATGACGCCGTCAAAATCCTGTTGCAGAAGTTTTTGCGGGGCTGTCACGGGGGTGTTCAGCCGGAGCGTTATCAGGTTGCGGTGCGGCAGGTGATTCCAGTCTTTTTCGATAACATGATGCGGCAGCCGGTTGTCAGGAATCAGATTCAGGGCGCCGCCGATTTGAGAACTCTTTTCAAAAATGACGACATGGCAACCCTGTTTGCTCAAAACTGCCGCAGCGGAAATTCCGGCCGGACCGGCGCCGACGATTGCGATTTTGAGGCCGTTTGGTCGGAGCTGAGATTGAGGCGTCTGGGCGGTGCGGTAATTTTCGAGAATTGTTGCCTGGACTTTGGGAATTCGGACGGCAAAGTCGATTTTGCTGCGGGTGCAGGCCTGCATGCAGAATTTGTCCGGACAAATCAGGCCGCAGGTTTGTCCCAGAGGATTGCTACGGCAGATGGTTTTGACGGCCGCGTCATAATTTCCCTGTTTGGCATGATTGATAAATTCCTGAGGATTGCAGTTGACCGGGCAGGCGCTCATACACGGCATGGTTTTGCAGTTGAGGCAGCGGTCAAGTTCGGCTTTAAGCTGGACTTTGCTCAGGTAAAGGGGCGCGGCAGCAGTCATTATCTTTCTTCTTACAATATGGTTTCGAATTTCCTGTCGGAATTGTTACCAATACAAAAAGACCTCCCATAAGGAGAGGCCTTTTTGTATTGGTGATCCCAACGGGACTCGAACCCATATTACCACCGTGAAAGGGTGATGTCCTAACCATTAGACGATGGGACCATCGTTCGGAACTAGGGCATATATAAATGGAAAATTCATTCAGGTCAAGATATTTTTTTATATAAACTGTATTTTTTTGTTTATCGTCTTTTAGTTAAGTTTCCTGTGATTTAAGATTTCAATAATCCTGCTGAGCTGAACAAGGTGCAGGTTTTTGTTGTCAATAGAAGAGAGCCATTCTTTCAGTGCTGCATAAGTCTGCGTTTTGGGATGCCCGATGGCAATGGCGTAACCGTTTTTGAGCGCGATGTTTTCAGCCTTTTTTAATTGGCCGAGGATGTAGGTTTTGTCATTATTGTTGTCGATAAACACGTGGCGGTGGGCATAGGCGACGCCGTTGGCTGCGGCAGCATCTTCGGCCTGCGAGGCGGCAGAGGTCTTGGAATCCAAAAAGAACAGGTTATTCTCATGCAAAACCTGCATGACGACATTCATCCGCTCTTTGTCTTCGGTCAGTTTGCTGCCCATGTGATTGTTTACGCCTTTGACGTTGTCAAACTTATTCAGCATGATTTGCAGTTTGTGTTTGATTTCTTCTTTGTTCATTGCAGTGGTAAGAACGTCGGGCGCTTCGTCGATATTGCTTTTGGCTTCCATCGGTATATGTATCATGATTTCGTGTCCGGAGCGGCGTGCGTTTTCAACCTGTTCGGACAGGCGGCGGCCGTAAGTCAGAAACGAAGAAGTCAGCGGCGCCTGTAACGAGATGATGTCGGCCGTGCGTTTGAGGCTGATGCCCATGTCGTCGATGACGACGGCAATAGTCGGCGTTTCGAAATGCGGCGGTTTGCGCTCGGGGACAATATGCAGCGAATAAATCTTGGACGTATAAACATCGCTTGCTTCGATAATGTCTTCGGGCAGCTCCTCTTCGTAAGTCGTTTCAATGTCGGCAGATTCATCCAGAAGATTCGGGACAAATTCTTCCGATTTGAGAACGGCCGTCGGGGCATCGGCGTCTTCCCGATACAAGAAATCTTCCGGCTTTTGCTGATTCCAGCAGATGCTGATCGGATTGCGGCGGCAATATTCCTCAAAGCTGAGTTTTTGCGGCGTGCCGCTCAACGGTTTGGGGCTTTCGGCTTTTTCGGCGAATGAAATCGTAATTTCGTTTTGGCCTTCCGGTTGTTGCGGTTCCGGAATCTGAGCGTCATAATTAAAGGCAAAACAAAACAAAAAGACAACGCCCGCCGCAAAAACGGTCAGTTTTTTGAAGCGTTTCGGGAAAGGCGTATGCCGATTGTGATTGTTCACGTCTGCTTCCTGATCAGTCTTTCTTGCGCAGGGTGGGGAAAGCGATTACGTCGCGGATGGTAGCGGCTCCGGTCAGCAGCATGGCCAGACGGTCAATACCCATGCCCATGCCGCCGGTCGGAGGCAGGCCGTTTTCGAGTGCGGTGACGAAATCTTCGTCAAGCATCTGGGCTTCGTCGTCGCCGGCTTCGCGTTCGGCAACCTGCGCGTCGAAACGCTCTTTCTGCTCCAGCGGGTTGGACAGCTCAGAATAGGCGCAGCCGATTTCCATGCCGCCGATATAAGCGTCAAAATGTTCGACCAGACGCGGATTGGAACGGTGCGTTTTGGCCAGCGGCGAAATGTCGCGCGGCATGTCCATAACCAGCGTCGGCTGAATCAGATTGGCTTCGACTTTTTCGTCAAAAACTTCCTGAACCACCTTGCCCCAGCAGCTGCAGTCGTCAGCGTTGACGCCGACGGATTTGGCCATAGCTTTGGCTTCGGTCAGATCTTTGGCGGACAAGAGGTCAATTCCGGCATATTCTTTGCACAGATCGACAATCGACTTGCGGGCAAAACCTTTGGAAAGGTCAATTTCCTGATCTCCGAATTTGATCGTTTTGGTGCCGAGAACTTTTTCGGCAACATAGGGAATCATGTCGGCAAACAGATCTGCCATGTCGTTGTAATCGGCATAGGCCTGATAGGCTTCCAGAGCGGTAAATTCGGGATTGTGGTTTTTGTCGATGCCTTCGTTGCGGAAGTTTCGGCCGATTTCGAACACGCGGTCAAAGCCGCCGACGACCAGACGCTTGAGGAACAGTTCCGGCGCCACGCGCAGATACAAGTCCATGTCCAGCGTGTTGTGGTGGGTAATAAACGGCTTGGCGCTGGCTCCGCCCATAATGGTGTGCAAAATCGGCGTTTCGACTTCCAAAAAGCGGTGCTCTTCAAACCAGCGGCGGATGGCCGAGGTAATTTTGCAGCGTTTCTCAAAAATTTCCCGGCTGTCTTCGTTCATGATAAAGTCTACGTAACGCTGACGATAGCGTGCCTCGACGTCGGTAAGACCGTGGAATTTTTCGGGCAGAGGCAGCAGCGCCTTGGAGATAATGTCAAATTTTTCGGCCGCAATCGAGAGCTCGCCGCGAGGGGTGCGACGGATGTAGCCGCTGATGCCGACCATGTCGCCGACATCGAGACATTTGAGGCGTTCCAGCTCTTCTTCGGAGAGGTGATTTTTGTGACAGAAAGCCTGAATCTTGCCGCTTTTGTCCTTGATGTCGATAAACATGCCGCTGTTGCGCACGGCCATGGCGCGGCCGGCAACGGTAACGCGGTCTTCCGTATCGGTGCCGGCTTCGAGGTCTTTGTATTTCTCCTGCAGATCGGCGGCAAAAGCGTCGGGTTCGAAGCGGTAGGGGTACGGATTATAGCTTTTTTCCTGCAGAGACTGCAGTTTGGCCAGACGTGATTCGCGGTGAATATTGGTTTCTGTTGACATTTTTTTTCCTAAATAGTGGGTTACGTAAACACAATTGCCCTCAATAATAAACAATGCAGATAATTTTTCAATAAAATTATTCAGAAAAAATAAGTTGACATAAAATAAGAACTAAAGTAGAACAATGTATATTGATTTTATCAGGATTTTTCAGATGTTGACGCCAAAACAGTATAAATTATTGCAGTATATCAACAAAACGATCAAGGAAACCGGTTGTTGTCCCTCTTTTGACGAGATGAAAGACGCGGTTGGCCTGAAGTCAAAGTCGGGGGTTCACGCCCTGATTGAAGCCTTGGTCGAGCGTAACTTTCTGCGTCGGTTGCCGCACAAGGCTCGGTCGCTGGAAGTGGTGCGGCTGCCCAAACTCAAACCTTCGTCTATCGTGGAAGAGGAAAAAAAGCGCGAACAGGCTTTGCTTGACGCGATGGTTGAGATTCCGCTGTACGGGAAAATTGCCGCGGGAACGCCGATTGAAGCGATTGCCAATGAGACGGAAAAATTTGCGGTTCCGTACGAGACAGTGCGCGGCGGACAATTTTATGCGCTGACGGTCGAGGGGGATTCGATGGTCGATATGGGGATTCTAAACGGCGACACTGTCGTTATCAGAAAGGCTCAGACGGCAAACAACGGTGACATCGTGGTGGCGTTGGTTGACGACGGAGAGGCGACGCTCAAGCAAATTAAACGCGACGGGTCGGACGTTTTGCTGATTCCCAAAAACGAAGCTTACGAAACGCGTCGGTTGCCGGCGTCGCGCGTTAAGGTGCAGGGCGTTTTGAGCTCGCTGTACAGACGGTATTCGTAATTCTTTTGCGAGCGGAACGCGGATTGAAAATCGTCCGCGCGAAGATTAATTATACGGTATCTGTAAATTTGTCAGACGGGGTATCGATGAGTCCGCTTAAGCATTTTAGAAACAAGGCTGTTGTCGTTTTTGGGGCTGCAGGGTGTCTGTTGCTGGCGGTCGGCTGTGCGGGCGGTGTTCAAAATACCGCGCGGTTGAATTCGTTGGTCGGCGAGAGCACAAAACGCCTGATTGCCGAAATGGGGCGGCCGAGCGCGCGCAAGATTTTGAATGACGGCCGGGAGGTATGGTCTTATACCAAAGTTGACGACGTTTATGTTCCCTCGGAATTTTATTTGTACGATCAGGGGGCTTTGTCCGATGAATACGGCGGGTTGTATGCTCCTTTTATGGATCAGTATGATTTTTCTCCTTATGAGCAGGGCTTCGGCTATACGGTCAAATATGTATGCCAGACGGCTTTTTTGATTCAATATCAGGTTGTTCTGGGCTGGAAACAGACCGGCAACGGCTGTTCCGATAATTAAAAATTTTTCGGCAGCCGGAAAATATTTCCGGGCTAAACCAATTTTTAACTTTAATCTGCTTCTGTTGAATAAAGACGGCGGCAGACGAGTCTGTTCGTTGTCAAAGGGGAATAACAGAGTCTGTGCGGGAAAACGAAATGGAAATCTGGGGAGACGTTAAAAATTATCTGAAAAGTTCCAGTCTGATGCTGCTGGCCATTTTTATAGGTGTTTATTTTACTTTTTATGCCGTTAACGGCGAACGGGGCATTATCAGGTATATGGCGCTGCGTCAGGAAATCGGCGAGGCGCAGAAAATTGCGGCTTCCTACCGCCAACAGCGTACTTCTTTGGAAGAAAAGGTCAAACACCTGTCCAATTCCAGTCTGGATTTGGATTTGTTGGAAGAACGGGCGCGGATTGTACTCAATATGGCCGCTCATGATGAATTTATTATTTTGGACGAAGATTGATTTTGTCGCAAAAACAATGGATTGCTGCCCGTTTCGGGATAACTTTGCAAAAAAAGCTGTATTTTTCTGAAAATTTTGTTATATCTAACATTATTGTGACGGCTGCGCCGTTACAGTCTGGTTTAACAATTTAGGTCGGTGAATGAAAAATAAAACTCGTTTAGTGAATAAAAAGGCTTATTCGCCCAAGTACAGTGAAAAAAAGCCGTTTTTTTCTGAAAAAGAGATTATCTTTAGAAGCGCCGGCCGAGCCAAGGTCTTTAAGATATCTTCGCGCTTTCAGGTTATTGTGGTTGCTTTGGTGTGCTGCGTCAGCGCATGGAGCAGCTATTCGTATCACATGTATCACAAGTCGGGACGGATCATCAATCACAAAGATCGCGAACTGATTGAGACGCGCGACGCTTATGTCGATCTGATGAGCGACTTTGTGACCATTCACAAAAACATTGACAATGTTTTGAAAGCGCTTGCCGAAAAAGGCGGGCGGTCATCTTCGGAGCTTGACCGTTATAAACGGCAGGCTTTGGCCGTTGAGGACAAAATTAAGCAGATTACGGCAGAAAAAGACTGGGCTGACGATAAAAAACTCAGTGAAAAAATGAGTCTCAACGAGGCTATGTTACAGCGAGACATGGCAATTTCGGAACGCGACGAGCTGCGTCGTCAGCTGGCGGCGCTGGAAGACGCCGTTAAAGACATCAAAGCTGCGGAAATGGATGTTTTTGCACGGGTCGAGTCTTTGGCGCTGCGCGAAATCAGCAAGATTAAGAGCGCTTTTAATTCGGTCAACATTCCGCTCAAAAAACAGGGGCTTTATTTTAATCCGCTGGCCAACAGCAAAAAGAAAAGCTCGCAGGGCGGACCGTTTGTTCCTGTTTCGACGTCAAAATTGCAAGATAAGGCTATCAGCGACAAAATTTCAAGCATTTACAAGGCGGTTGACGATTTGGAATATTATCGAGAGGTGGTGCAGTACGTGCCGTTGGGCAAACCGGTATGGAGCTATTGGATGACTTCCAAGTTCGGTTATCGGAATGATCCGTTTAATAAGAAAAAAGCCGGACACAAGGGAGTGGATCTGGCCAGCCGCACCGGAAACAAAATCCAGATAAAGGCCAAAGGGCGCGTTGTCAAGGTCGAGTATTCCGACCGCGGATACGGCAATAACGTGACGGTTGATCACGGCAACGGGTTTAAGACCAGATATGCGCATATGCACAGAATTTATGTTAAAAGGGGCGACTATCTGAACGTTAACGATACCATCGGTGAGGTCGGCAATACCGGGCGTTCGACCGGTCCGCATCTTCATTATGAGGTATTGTTCAATAATCGCCCGGTCGATCCTCTGCCGTTTATGCAGGCAAAGGCGTCGTAATTTTATTTTGAGAGGCAGACTATGAAAAAGTTAAAAAGGCTTTTGTATTTGAAACTGGCAAGAAGATTGAGCCGCAGTACTACCGGAGCGCCGGTTCCCAGTATTATCAGCGAGAACAGCAAAGTCAGCGGCGACATTATCAGTGACGGAATCATTCATGTTGACGGGCAGGTCGAGGGCGACATCAGTTGTGACGAGCTGATTATCGGAGTCAAAGGTTCGGTTGTCGGTTCCGTGACGGCGGCTAATTTGCAGTTGTACGGCGTTTTGAACGGTAAGGCCAATGCCGATAACGTATTTATTGCCAAGTCGGCACGGTTGCTCGGCGATGTTACGCACAATACCATCGCGATTGAACCCGGCGCTTATGTCGACGGTCGATGCATGCGCGTCGGCGCGCCGATACCGGCCGAGCAGGGCAAGCCGGATCTGATGCTGGTGGATGCCCGCAAGTCGAGAACCAAGCAGGCTAACGCATAGACTGAATGACAAAAGTTGAAAAACGGCTTCGAAAAGAGGCTGTTTTTTTTGTGGCATGAAAATTGCATATATTGTAGCAGGATTATTAAAATTGAGAGGTTGAAATGGCTTTAAATGCATTTTTTGCCGCCAATACGGGTATGGAAGCGCAGAGCCAGGCTCTGTCTACGATTGCCGGCAACATCGCCAATATCAATACGACCGGTTATAAAACCAATCAGACGATGTTTTATACGCTGCTCGGATCTCAGCCCGTGGTTAAAAGCAATGCTTCGGGGCTTCATTCTTCGCGTGCGGATATCAACGGCGTCGGTTATTATGATCGTACCAATATTTTGGATCAGGGCGTTGTTACGGCGACCGGCGGCAATTTTGACGCGGCAATTTCCGGCGATGACAATGCCTTTTTTACGCTGAAAGACGAATATAACAACACTTATTATACGCGTGCCGGCGATTTTGAGACGCGCACCGAGAACGGCGTTACTTATCTGATTGCCAGCAACGGATATAAGGTTCAGGGTTTTCCTGCGCTTGACGGCGGAGACGTTTTCGGGGCCGGCATTGAAGACATTATCATTAAATATCCGGAAGTTTTGCCGCCGCAGCCGACGACCGAGGCAAAAATTACCGCCAACGTTCCGGCCACCGGGGTTGACAGCGCAAGTTACTCGATTACGGTTTATGCGCCTAATCATAACGGCGAAACTTTGAACATGATTTTTAAGAAGGTTGAGGGTATGGACAATACCTGGGATTTGTCTTTCAGCGTCGAGGGCGGTACGGCGACAGGTTCGGAGACAAGAGTGCGTTTTGATGCCAGAGGCGAACTTATCAGTCCTAAGACTCTGAATGTTGACATTGCCTGGGATGACGGAGATACCAACAATATTGCGCTGAATTTAACAAATATGACGCAATTGGCAGGCGGTCCCGGCACTACGTATGTGGAGCAAGACGGCAAGGAATCCGGCAATTATCTGAAGAGCTATATTGACAAGGACGGTGTGGTCAAGGCCTATTACAATAACGGCGAGAGCTATAATTTCGGCAAGCTGGCGCTGACCGGATTTTCGGCGCCGGAGAATCTGACTCCGGTGTCGGGGACTTTGTTTGAGGCCAACGGTACGACCGGAGAGGCGTTTTTTCTGTCTGACAACGGCGTGATTCAACCGCAGGCTCTGGAGCGTTCGGCAACCGATATTGAAGTCGAATTCGGTGAGATGATAAAGGTGCAACGCGCGTACAGCGCAAATACGCAGACGTTTCAGGCAGCCAACGAGATGTTGCAGATTCTTTATGATCTTAAGGCCTGAAGCCGGAAAATCTTGCATTTATAAAAAACTCCCTTTTGAACAGTCCGAATTTCGGAGGACAGATCAGAAGGGAGTTTTTGTGTATTGTCCGCAGTTTTCGGATTATTTTGACTTTTTGGAAGTCTTTTTGACGGAAGAAGAACTTTTCGAGCTGCTGCTGCAAACTCTCAACGAGCTTGTTTTGCTGCTGGCGGATTTGAGCGCGGCCGCTTTGATTACCGTCGCTTTGCTCAAAGAAGTTTTGCTCGAAGCCAGTCTTTTGGAAGCGGATTTTACGGCATTCATGGCAGAAAGCTGGTTGATGGCGGCAGCCCAGTCCTGAGCGTGCGTGTTGGCCGGACAGCCGTTGTTTTGCCAGATGTAGTATGCCGCTTCGGCGATTGCTTTATTATCAAATTTCATTGTATAGTCTCCAAACAGGTGTTTTTTTATAAATCAAGTTGGGAAGATAAGACAGAAAGTTTAATATAAAGTAAAAATATTTTTGTTTGTTTTCATTATGATAGGTGTTGCTTTGGAGCATAAACGTATTTTGGGAAAATAATTTTAGAAAAATTGTTTGCATTTTATTTTTAGTTGGTATATAAAATGCGGCGAAGGCATTATTGCTCCATCGTCTAATGGTAGGACAGCGGACTCTGACTCCGTTAATCGTGGTTCGAATCCATGTGGAGCAGCCAATTTGGACAAGAGCCCAAATTTTGCATTTTTGAGAACGGGAAACTCAAGGCGTAGCCTAGGTTTCCCTCTCTTAATTCAAGAGTTCGAAAAATCATTTTTAGCAATATTCGCTTTAATTCGATATTTGGGCTATTTTTGAAGATTTCCCCAGCATTTCTGCCAATTTCCAAGAGTTCGAAAAGTATTTCGTTGACGTGCTCATCAGCTTTGTTATGTGCGGCAATTTGCTCTTGCAGCTTTCTTTTTTCTCTCTGCAATTGATTCTTTTTGTTTTCGTAGATTTCCTTTTCAATTTCCCCATCAATAAACATGTTTACAAGTTTATCAAGACGATCAGTTGTTTTGGTGACCTGTCCCTGCAATATCCCGATTTCTTTATTTCTAAACTCAATTTCGTCCTTTTTTACCTCTTTTAAACGTTTTTTGTAGGCGTCAATACGAGATTGCGGCATTTTCAGAGTTTGCAAAACCTTTGCGACTTGATTAGAGATACATTCTTCTCTAAAAAACAGGCGTTTTCCTGACTTGTCAAAGCATATGACATACATAAATCGGCCCTTTTTTAGGTCGCTGGAGCATATTCGGCCAGTATTAGCACAGCGGATAACCCCGCGGTACAAATAGTCTTTGGATGAGTATTTAAACGGTTTTTTATCTGCGCCTAATCTGACTTGTTGGCATTTATCCCATAGCTCGCGACTTATGATTGGCTCGTATACATGAGGGACAATCTTTCCGCGGCTGTTCATCTCGCCGTAATAAAATGGATTTTTCAGCATATTAAACAGTACAGACGTTGCCGCTGGTTTTCCGGATCGTGATTTAAATCCGAGTCTATCGGCAATTTTTTTTAATTCATGAATAGAGGTTGAGCCCAGCGAATAAATCTCAAAAAGCCTTTTAAGAATTGGCCCTTGAATATCATCTGGTCTTAACCAGGCTCTCCCTTGTTCATTGCGACAATTAATATAGCCTGTCGGAGCTTGTCCGCAGAACTCGCCGCGGCTAATTTTCAAATCAGTACTGCGGCGGACATTGTCTTTCATGCTCAATATGTAAGATTTGGCCACAAAGACTGCCAAATCCCAACGCTGGCTGTCAATTGAATTATAGCCCTGTCCGATTATCATATTTTCTCTGACAAAATGAAGCTCAATTTGGCCCTCTTTGATGAGCTTGTCCAATAAAGGGCTTTCATTGTAGCTTCTTTGGACGCGGTCCACAGCATCAGCAACAACGGCAATTGTCTCTTTCTGCTTTTTGCAGAAATTAATCATTTCCATAAATTCTTTACGTTTGCCGTGAGTAGAGCTTTCGACGATTTTATAAATTTGGATTACATCAAGATCTTTTCTTTTCGCGTATTCTATAAGGCGTGAAGTTTGGGCCGGAATACTCAGGTTGTCTTCTTGTTCCTTTGATGATACCCTGGTCAAAATAACAGCCTTCATTTTTTAACTCCCTCCACATAGATGCAAGACAATCCAAAGCGCCGCAGAATAACTGCGTTGCAATTTCATTGTCCCCAGAAGAGAGCGGGGCCGTCGAAATATTATTGAAATTTAAAATTTTATTATCTGACATATTACAATTAACTTTCTTTAAATCAAGAACTAATTTTGTTTTTAAAGTAGCGCTTTACTAGAAACGGTTTGTTGGCGATATTTTCCAGTGTTAAGGCTTGTTTTTCGCTTATTTCAGAGTTGGTTTCGGAAAGACTCTGTATGTCGCCGATAAATTTACGTTCCCATTCATTGAGGCGGTTAACTCCGGCTTTTCGCAAAAGCCATTTAATACGATCAGGTGTCATTGTTCCTCTCCATTAAAAAAGTGTTAATTGTTTCTTGGCGTCGTCCAACCGCTTAACGCTTGCAGCCCAATAATCTGGATCTTTTTCTATGCACATAAATCTCCGGTTTAATTCATGACATGCTATCGCAGTTGTGCCTGATCCGCTGAAGCAATCCAAAATCAATTCGCCTTCTTTTGAATACTCTGCAATACATCTTTTGAAAAGTCGCAAGGGTTTCTGCGTCGGATGTATTGTTCCATCTTTCAAAAGTTCAACCCTGTTCATTCTGAACACTCTTGTTGGTGTGTCAAAAGTTGAATATGCAAGTTCACAATCACTCATTGTCAATCCGTCTTGCCCTTTGTCCCATACAATCCAGCCTTTGTGCCCCGATTCAAGGTATTCATTGAAATAATTTGCTCCCCATATAATCATATTTTTTGAAATTCTTCTCATTTCATCAAATATTTCTTTGGGCGGAATAGATGAATCCCATTCTTTTCTTTTATGCTTTTTTCTATTGTGCTTTGGATTTTTACATTCACAATGTTTTTGCCCGTCAATTCCAATTCCATACGGCGGATCAGTCAACACAAGGTCAATGCATGTGTCCGGCAACTGTTTAAGAATGTCTAAGCAGTCAGCGTTTATTATTGTGTTAATGTGTTCTTCGAGATATGACATTCCTTAATTTCCTTTAATTCTTGCTCGGTTTGTCCGACAATGATGCCAATTCCCATCATCATATCTTCTGCGAAATCTTTTGTATGCTCTCTGCGAAAATAAAGGCCAATGGCATCTCCAATTTCTTTCAGGTTCTTTCTGGCAATCTCCAGCTTTTTCTCAAGCTCAATCTCTCGTTCGGTCTTGTAGCCTGCTTTGCCGCAGTCGATGCTGGTCAAACCACAAGTTGGGCAGATAATGTTACTCATTTCACACGCTCTCCTAACTCAATATCAAAAACAGGTTCTGGGCATTTTAGGTCGGTATATTTGCCGCTAATTATGGTTATTTTACTTATTTCAAAAATCATACGCTCTGGATTTTTCCGATAGGCTTTTTGGAATTGAACAAAATATTTTTCTTCTTTTAATTCGTCCCACTCGCCGGTTTTTATAAGGGAAAAGTGACAATAAACCGGATATATTCTCTGGCTCCAAAATTTAGTCGCTTTACGGTATTCGTGCGTCTTGCGGCCGGATTTGATTTCTTCAAACCAGCGGTCGGTAAGAACGAGTTTTAGGGTGTTACTCATTGGAACCTACCTTTCTTAAAGATTGTGTCCAGTCGTCAACTGGGGCGATGTCAAACATAGACAAGCTCGTTTCGTAGTCATCACCCCACCATGAGACACCTATAATTCTAGGTTCGTAAGGGAAATAAGACCATGTTTTGTCCTTATCCATAGCCACCCATCCCGGGCGCATTTTAGGCGCGATGTCTCGCATAAATTCATCAATCGTCATTGCTTTGCTCCCGACTGTTTATAAATTCATGGGTAACGCCGAGGATACCTATTTTTTTAGGGGTATATGTGAAAATTCCGCTATCTTCCCCGATTTCTTCTTTTTCAAAGAGAGTTGTATCTTCACTTTCTCCAGTTTCGGTTATAAAGGCGTATTGGGTTTCTTCGACAGTAAGAGCGGTTATTACGGCACAAATAACAGCCCTAACAGTGAAGCCGTCAAAATCTAAATATTTAACGACATCATCAACGATTAAATCTTCTCGGGGAAGCTCAACAAGTCTATTGCCCTCAATGCGGTGGGTGATGCCCAGTTTGCCGATAAGTTGACAATCATTGAGCGCGTCAATTCTGACCTCGTGCATTGCTTGTGCCTCGTAGGCGTTGTTTGGTTCTGATTTGCGGTTGTAGCAATAAAGCCTGAGAACAACTCTGTCGATGCCTGAACGCCTCATGACAACAAAAATACAACGGTTTCGTTCGTATATCTGGCCTTCTCGAATATCCTTAATTTCAACGAGTTTCATCCGGTGCCTCGCTTTCTTGTATCTTAATATCAGCTACTTGATTATCTTGTATTTCATTATCACCAATAGCGGCGTTGATGCGGTTTATTATTTTTTCAGGATTAGGATAAAGAGAGTAAGATTTTCTCGCTGAAAGGATAAAATTTTGACACTCTTTCAGCAAATTTCTCGCATTGCTCAAATCCAGTCTTAATTTTTCATTTTCGAAGCAACAGCAATACTCTTTATGTTGAGCATTTTCTTCCTTTAATCGTTTAACCTCGTTCTCAAGCTCTTCGTTTTCTTCATTCAGCATATTGATAATAGAGGTTAAATCTTTTATACTTCTGAGATGTCGTGCTTTACATGCCTCTAAATCTCTTTCCCAATCGTTCATAGTGCCTTCCTCCAAAGGGTTAAAGTGTTAAAGCAATTAAACAAGCTGAAAAACTCGAACGTAGTGGAGGCCGTCGCCCTTATAGTTGTAGCCACGGGCGCCAACACCCATATAGAGCCCCCAAGAATGGCCATAACTATACTCGGAAGACGACCAATAATAATCATCCTTTTTGAAAGGCTCGCCGCCGTTGGCCTCCAATGCAGCGTTAATTTCGTCTTTGTGCAGATAGGCGACAGTCAGTTCGTCAATAGACGGCAGTTGTCCGCCTTTTTCTTTGGCGTACTTCACAGCCTGTTTCCAAGTCAGTTGCTCGGGTGCGTCGTGCAGATCGCACCAGATCTGCTTACCGTTCAATTCTCCGCAATAGACGCCCTTGCTGCGGTCATAGGTGCCAATTTCCAAGGTATTAGGCTGTTCTTCCAGCTCGCCGGTGTAGAATATGGTTTTGGTTTTAATCTTTTCGCCTTTTAAAATGGCGTTTTCAAAATCTTGTTTGGTATTAAGTATCATGCTGTTTTCTCCATAAAATTGGGTTGTGTTAAATTAGCCTCAACGATAGCTTTGGCGGCCGGCGGACATACGGCATTGCCGCATTTTTGTACCTGCGCTGTTTTGGTTATCGGCGTGCCATCGGCTTGCCGGTCGAAAATATAGTCAGCCGGAAAACCCTGCGCGGCATAAAGTTCGTGCGGCTGCAACATACGCAGGCCTATATCTACAATAATGTATGGTTTGCCTCCGATATGAACGGTTATCAACGCAAAGCGGTCTTTGGTCGGTATCGTGTCCAGCGGCTCATCGAGCGAGCATCCGTATTTTTCGTCGCCGTAATATTTGATGAGCAATGCGCGGACTTCAGCAAAGTGTTTGCCCTGCGCGCTGATGGTTTGCAGTGGTTCTTCCACGCTTTGGCCGACATTGGTGCCGCGCATTTTGACTAAATGCGACGTGACAAGGCTGTTGTGGTCTATTGCTGTTATAGTGTCAACCGGCTTGTCCATTTCTGAGCCGGTGGCACCGGTGTAGTGCTTGGCTAAAAAGGCGGTTACAACCTGACTGTGGTCTATGCGCGTGATGGTGCCAAGTGGTGCATCTGCAGCGGTGCCGATAGATTGACCGTATTGCCGAGCCAAAAAAGCCGATACAATGGCGTGCTTTTTGCCGCCAGCGACAACGGTGCCAAGAGGAACATCAAGCCCAGGGACACGGGCTTTTTGTCCGGGTTTTTCTCCGTAACCGATATTAATTAAAGTTGCAGCAGCGATGGCATGGACGTTTTTGGCAGTTAATGTCGGCATTGGTTTATCTGGCACTTGGCCGCGATGGTCGTTTCCGGTATGGTTGACTTGAATAAGAGTTGGAACGCATAAATAATGATGATTTCCTGTGGTAACAGTTTTTAATGGTTCATTAACTGCAGCCCCCGGATGTCCGGTGTTGTTGGTTACAATAAAAGGCTTGGGATTGTTTAGAACAAACTTCTGTATTCCCTTGGCAATCCGGCGCAATGTGTTTTCAGAAAGTGGCTTTTTGCGCTCAAAAATTGACGGGCAAGGGATGGACCAGTCGATAATTTCGGAAGCGGTACGCCAAGGTTTGAGCTTCTTTTTCTTGGTTTCCGGATTCTTGGGGTCGCCGTGGGTTGGTTGCGGCCAAACAATCGGTTGTCCATCACAACGGGCAATTAGGAATAAGCGCTTGCGGCTGGTCGGGGCTCCATAGTCGCAGGCGCTCAAAACCCGCCATTCGACTTCATAACCAAGCCCGCGCAGCTCTGCAATCCAGCGGTTAAATGTCTCTCCGGAGCGGGATTTGTCCGGGCGATTATCCGGTCCCAGCGGGCCCCAGGTTTGAAACTCTTTAACATTTTCGAGAAAAATCATGCGCGGGCGCACGGTTTTGGCCCATTTCACAACCACCCAAGCCAGCGAACGGATTTTCTTGTTGCAAGGAGTTCCGCCTTTAGCTATTGAAAAATGTGTGCAATCCGGAGATGCCCAAAGCAAGCGCACCGGCCGGCCGCGGGTGGCAACCAACGGATGAACGGCAAAAACGTCTTCTTTGAAATGGACGGTTTGCGGATGGTTGGCCGCATGCATGCCGATTGCCTCGGGATCGTGATTGATGGCAATGTCAACCGGAGTTCCGGTCGCCTGTTCAATTCCGGTGTCAGCTCCCCCGCCGCCGCAAAACAAAACAACATCGATTTCGGGCTTGGTGTCCATTAAAATATACTGATTGTTTAACATTGCTTTTTAGCCTTCATTATCCGACTTGGCGGTTTTAGATAAAGCGACAATCATGTCAAACAAGTGTTTGGCTGCTTTGCGATTGGGAATTTTATAATAAGCTTTTACCAGCTCTATCGTTTCCTGTTTTTGCATCGGATCGGTCAGACATTCTTCTTCATCTTCGCGGAGTATTGTTTGGGCATTTTCGGCCGTGTTGAACATGCGAGGGCTTTGATTGGCGACGACTTTATCCATATCTTCATAAAAGAAGCCTATCGGCGCTTCCAAAACCTTGCTGATGTCCCATAACCGCGAGGCGCTGACGCGGTTCATTCCGCGTTCATATTTTTGAACTTGCTGGAATGTGAGTCCAAGAAGCTCTCCCAGTTTTTCTTGCGACATACCCAGAAGAGTACGCCGCAGGCGGACGCGTTTGCCTACGTGGACGTCAATAGGATTGGGTTCTCCTAAAGGAGTGCGTCCGCGGGATGATTTCTTAAATTCTGTCATTGTCTTTCCTTTCAAAAATAAAGCGTTTATTTAGTTGATAATAAAGGTCAGCGGTCGTCTCTTCTTACAGTTTCCTGCGCCTGTTTATTCGAGCTTTGCCTTATTTCACAGCGGCCGCCGATGGTTTAGAATGGTATACTGTCATCAAATCCATTGCTTCCCGGTTCCGGATAATTTCCGCCATCAATCGGCTGTCCCGGATAATTGCCGCCGGAACTTTGCGGACGATTTTGCTGAGCATATGCGATTGTGTCGTTATAGGTTTTGGTGCAGAGTGCCGCTAATTTCAGAAGCTCATCCGGGAAAAGATTAATTTGTTCGCGTTTCCATTCATCAGTAGCCTTATCTTTCCAAGAACGCTGCAGGCATGCACCGTAAGTGGCTTGTCCGTCTTTGTCGCGGCGGAATATTGAAATACTGAGTCCGCGGTCGCGGGTAGAAATAACAGGTTTGTTTTCCATTTTTAAATTCCTTGATAGTTGATAGGTTGGTTGGGTGACGGAATATAGCATCCGAGTTTGCTGCCAAACATCAGCAGGTCGTTGATATATCCGCTGACTTCATCTTTATGCGCTTTGCTGAAGCACAGGCGGCGCGGCAGCTTTTGTTCACCTTTGCTGGTTTTGACAATGTCAAAGTAAAACATGCCGCGCATAAAATAGTCGAACTGGTCGTCTGTAATGTTTTGAATTTCATAACCGGCCGACAGTAAGGCTTCTTTTAGATGCGGGTAGATAACGCCGTAGATGTAGCACTGCTGATTGCGACTGATTGTGTCTTTAATTTCTTTGGTTTCGATTGTGAAAGGCTTAAAGACATGGGCCAACTTATTGTTGGCCGCCTCAATATAGCGCTGCCAGTCTGTCATGTTCAAAATTGCCTGTTTCATAGCCTATAATCCTTTGTTGGTGTGAAATCGTCCCAAAATGTATCTGTTCAGTAGGGGATACTGTCATCGATGCCGGATACGCGCGTCAGTTCGGACATAATGCTATCCAGCCAGCCGCTTGAGCCTTTCTCGCGCAGTTCGTTGCAAAGATTGTTGATGTAGTCAATCTGCGCCTTGGTTGCGGTTTTATAGCTCTCCGGAGTTTGTTTTTTGAGCCACTCAAGAGATTGCTCATAAATCTCGCTTAACGGTTTCTTGGGTTTGGGTTTCTCATAATCAGGATTACCTTCAGCAACGGCTTTGTTCAAAGCCTTTGTTTGTGCTGTTTTGGATGCCGCGGCATCTTTGGCAAAATCTGATTTAGAGGGTTTGTCGTGGGTGTTGGTTGCGTCAGCGTCTTTAGTGTCGTCGATAGCCAGAAGTCCGTTTAAGGCATATTTGCGGGCATAAGATGACGTCGCACCGGTAATCTGTGCCTCATCCATGCCTTTTTTTGTCTCAGGCTCGCGGGCCCAAGCCGTATTTTCAATATACTGATCGGAAGATATTGCCAGCCGGGCAGTTGCTTTGACGTAAAAACGCTTGTCCAGCATGATGACCTCATCTGATACAGTCAGGACACAACCGTTTAACAGCGGTTTGACGGCTTCCAAAATGTCTTCGCATGAGCGATAATTGTAACCACCGAAATTGTTACGCTGATTTTTGGGAGCTTTCAGTTCTTTTTGAATACGGCTCAGTTCTTCATAAATTGTCATTGCTTAAATCCTCTGTCAGTTTGTAAATTCGGTCGATTTCTTTAAAATCGGGGTTCATTTTCGCTTGCTCTAAAATCTGGCGTATCGTTTCCAGACGTTCGCGGTACTTGTCTTCGTTTGTCATCGCGGCCCTCTTATCTGATGTGTTGAATGATTAAGTACAAAATTGTAAATGACGGCAGAAATCCGCCCATGAAATCTGTGATTGCCAGCAGCCTAAGAGCCTTTTGTTCAAATCGTTTGCGCCGGTAATACTTGGATGTGCACTCAAAATCTTCTATTGACATTTTCTGTACTCCTTGATAATTGCCCGCATCAGTTCAGTCACGTCGTGGCGGATATTGTCGTCATGAATAAATTCGTCGAATTCATCGCCTTGGTTATCAAGCAGCAAATCAATCGCCTCATCCTCACGCTGATCTTGAGACAGATGGTAGGGATATGTAACCTGCTTGCCGTTGTCGTCTTTTTCATCGTAGTACCCCTCAGATTCGGGCATAAAGCTGTCGACATAAAAATTTCCGGCTCTGAGATTTTGCTCCAATCCTTTTTTCAATCCGGCAAACGCGGGCAAGGATTCGAGTTGCAAAATAAGTTCGGATTTTACTGTCAGCTTTCTTGGCGATACAAAATTGCGTACCGTAGCGATTTCCTTTTTAGCAGCCTCATAAGCCTGGCGGTCGCCTTTGGCATTGGCCTCAGCGATTTTATTCAGACGAACCATCTCAGCCTGCTGAAGCTTTCTCTGATAAGCGTTTAATTCTTCTGCTGTCATGTTATCGAAATTCATTGTGTTGACCTCATTTGTTATCTTATGTACTAAATGTACTATATGTATTTTTAGATGTCAACAATAAATCGTACATAAAATACAAGTTTTTTATAATGCATTGAAAAACAACAAAAGAATTTTTTTAAAAAAAAGCAAAAAAATACCGCCCGAAGGCGGCTTGAATAAAATATCTTGATAAATTTACGGATTATCATATTGAATTTTCATAAAAATAGGCAAAAGACTATTTCTTAGATTGACTTTTTCGCTGATTTTTGTTATATATACAATTGGAAATGCCCGCTATACCGAAGCAGCTCCGTACGGAGTATGCAGAGCTCGACAAGAGAGGTAGGATAGCGGGTTTTGTTTATTTAAAACTCCAAATATCTAATTTTCTTTTTATTTGCCTCAACCACTGCTTTTGCGCATCCGTAGCATTGGGGGCATAGGCATGAATAGTTAATCCAACAATCATGTCAGCCAATTGAATGAGACGATTGTTTTTAGAATCTTCATATTTTATTTTAGAAACGGTATCGCCCGCCTGTGTGCGGATGTAATTGACCAGTTCCATTTTAACGGCATCCTTTTTCCCATCCAGTTTAACCGATGCTTTATTCAGATTAGCATGCGTTAAAACTTGTTTGAGAAAAAAGTTATAGAATTTATTTGCATTGTTTCGCAATTCGGAACTGGTTACTAACATTTTATTAACATAAAGAACTTTGGCACGGAATTGACAGTTTGCTATTTCTTCAAAAAATATCTCTTTTACTTTATTGCATGTTTTGGAATATTTGAATTCAGATAAGTGTCGAGAGCGGGTGGCTGCTTGATGAATTGCCTGTTCTGTTTCTTCGGCATCTTGGTTTTTTTCAAATATAATGAGGGCAAAAGCGAAATTTTGTGATGAATTGGCTTTAAATCCAGGATCGCCACTTTCATCAATGAAAACAAGCTGTTTAGGCATCACAAATCCTTCAGCTTTGTCTGATAGTCAATGACGACAGCGGTAATCTGATATTCGCAGTTTTCACTGCCGACAATGATATTGGTGTATCTCGGATCATTTGACATCGCTTCCAGAACAACGGTGCCTTCGTCTATACGCGTATATCGTTTGACTGTGGCTTCATATTTCCCGTCATTGCTGACGCGCTGTGCGACCACAAAATCACCGTTTTGTATGCCTTCTTTAACCATGTCGCAGTAATCCCAGATATCAAGACAGATGAGAGTCGTCCGGTCTGGCGGAAATATCTTATTCATGGAGTTGCCGCGCACGCCTAGAGCAAAGACATTGCGTTTGCGCAGATTGTCATTAATCGGATAATTCACCGGCAGCCATTCGTCGCGCGGCAATTGGACGGCTTCCGTCCATGCGCCGGCTTCGACAAAGCCTATGCGAAAGATTTGTTTTATAGAAAGATTTTGATCGGTTCTGTTGCCGTCTTTTAGCCATTCCCAGTCAACGTCAAATATTCCGGCATATAACATAGCGGCTTTTTTGCTTAAAAGGCGTTCTCCGCTTTCATACTTTTGATATTGGGGATATGAAAAGCGTCCTTGACTATATTTCTCAAAGAATACTTTTGCATTGGAACAACCCAGCTTAAAGCGGCAATCTACCAATCTTTTAGCTTGGGCTTTCCCTTCTGCGGTATTTGAAAAATTCATGATCTTGTCCATAAATTCGCCCCTAAAAACAATATTGTACTAAATGTACCATTAAAAAAAATTGTTGACAATGTATTTTTTGTACGATTTTGTGTTGACTTTGGTTTTCTGTTGTTGTACGTTATGTATTATATATACAAAAGAGGAAGTTATGAAACTTAAAATATATAGGGAAAATTTACAAATAAGCCAATCTGAGGCTGCTTCTCAGCTTCTTGTTTCAAAAGACGTTTATAATAGTTGGGAATATGGAGTTCGTATTCCTCGGCCGGCAATGATGAAAAAAATAATTGAGTGGAGCGGCGGGAAGGTAACAGCTAACGATTTTTATCTAACAGAAAACGGAGAGGAGCAGAAGTGATGAGATTTTTTAAATACTTAAGAAACAACATGGGGAATTTTTGGATTGATTTGATCCCTTTTATTCTAATGGCTGTTGGTGGGTATATTTTAGGGGTTTGGGTAATGATTCGTAATATGGAAGAGATATGCAATGCCATTATTCAATAATGTCAACTAACCATCGAAGACAGGGGTGTTACGGTGGCCCAGCAAACCAAACGGCCTGATTTAAGGTCGGAACCGTAGAATTAAACCTTAACATAGAAAGACCTTTTTATGTCAACATTTATCATAATTTTAACTTTAACCCTGGCTGTCCTGAAATTCTTCGGATTTATCGCCTGTTCATGGGTGTTTATTTTAGCACCTGTTACCGTGGCCTTTTTAATCTGTGCAATTTTGGACATCTATTTTTTTACTGTTATTTTTGAAAGGAATAAAGATGAGTAATAATGATTACGGCGCAAGCCTTGCCAAACAAACCCTTACCGGCGATATTGCCACTTTTTTGATTGACCGCCTGCGGCAGTTTCCCAAAACTTATCAGGAAATGTCCGAAAGAGAGCAGGAAGAGCAGATTGAATCTGCAAAAAAAGCTGCTCAAGAGCTGGTTTCCAAAGCCGTCAATATTATTGCCAGCGGCGGCCGCAAAACCGTAGCTGCCGAGCTTGGCAAAATCACCGTTGATAAGAATATCAAAGCTATCGTTGAGGTCAATTCTCAATATGCCGAAGAGCTTATTGCCGCGCAAGGAAAGCCTATTTTGCTTGTTACCAACTCCGATGCTGAATTTACGGGCGGCGGCGAAAATTTGAAAGCTGATCCTGATCAGCGGGAAATGTTCCAAAACTCCAATTCCGAATATCAAGATGCAGATGGTGAGGGGATTCCGGATCCGGTAAATGAGAGTGAAGCTGTTGCAGCTTTACCGGCGCCGCAGGATTCCAATGTCATAGATGTTGATTTTGAAGAAGCATCAGATGATGACGGCTTATCTCCTGATGCGGCCTAGGCGGAGTTAAGTTAATGGCGGTTTCTCTGATTATTCCCGGTATTCCGGTTCCCAAAGGGCGTCCGCGATTTACGCGGTCGGGATTTGCCTATACTCCCGAAAAAACTCGTAAATATGAGAAAATAGTTGCGGATATTGCCCGGAAGACCATGTCAGGGAAACCGCCTTTAGATTATCCGGTTAAGGTTTTGGCGGTCGCTTATATGCCCATTCCGCAAATGTCTGCCAGAAAAACTGCCGATGCCGTGGCCGGATATATTTTGCCTGCCAAGAAACCCGATATTGATAACCTGGCCAAGGCTGCGCTGGATGCTTGCAATGGGATAGTATGGCGCGATGATGCGTTGATATGTTCATTGCTTGTTAAAAAGCGGTATGCCATCAGTCCCCGATTGGAAATCAAAATCGTACCTGAAGAAAAACTTTTATTTGGAGAGGTCAATTATGAAACGCAGAAAACCGCTGACAGATGAGCAAATTAAGGCTCTGTATGTGCGCGTTCTTGAGATTGCCGCATTTGAGCGCGGTTTTAGATTGCAGGCACAAAAATTTGCGCGGCTCTTAAAAGCCGAGATGATCTCGAGGGGGATTTAATGGAAAACGAGCAATACAAACTTGTCGGCAGAAAAGTTGCCGATTTCAGGGCGAAGGATGACTTTTACCCAACCCCGGAATATGTAACCCAAGCCTTGCTTGACAACTATTCTTTCGTTGGTGAGATTTGGGAATGCGCCTGCGGCGACGGCAGGATGTCAGAAGTCCTTAAAAAAGCCGGATACCGCGTTATATCAACAGATTTGATTAACCGCGGCTATTATGACGCATCGCCCCGTGCGGTTGACTTTCTGCTGGAAAACACAAAGATGCACAATATTGTCACGAATCCGCCGTTTAATTTGTCTTTTGAATTCATCCAACAAGGTCTTAGACTGTCAGAGCGTTGTTTAGCTTTATTACTGCCAATACGCTATTTGACCGGCAAAAAACGCGCCAAATTGTACAAAGAATTTCCACCATCAAAAATAATAGTAATTCCCAATAAGGTCGATTTTATCGGCAATGGAAACCCTGTTATGGAGTTTGCATGGTTTATCTGGGACCAAACAAAAAAAACGAGCTCCGAAATTGTCTGGGCCGAATGCGAGGTGGCGTAATGGTTGAAAAAAAGAACTCTTTGCTGATATTTGTTCCTGAATATGCGCAAATAACCCGTCGGTTTTCAAATGAAGAAAAAGGCATATTTTTTGATGCGATTTTAGACTATTTTTCGTTCGGTTTTGAGCCTGAATTCGAAAATCACATGAAAAAAGCCTTTGATTTTATAAAAAATCGTATTGATGAGAACAATAAAAAATATGAAGAAAAATGCAGTAAAAACAAACAGAACGGTGGGAAAGGCGGAAGACCTAAAACCGAAAGGTTAGAAAAACAAAACCCAAAAAAAACCGAACGGTTAGAAAATA
>CAYNBB010000002.1:47388-71918 GCA_964395655.1 uncultured Azospirillaceae bacterium
AAAACCGAAAGGTTAGAAAAACAAAACCCAAAAAAAACCGAACGGTTAGAAAATAAAACCCAAAAAAACCCTGATACTGATACTGATACTGATACTGAATCCTCAGATAATAAATTATCTTCGGATAAAATAGGCGTGCCGCCTTTTTCTGTCGTTTCTGCCGATGATGAGAAAAAGCCGAAAAAAGAATACGCCTTTGAGGGTTCGGTCATTCGGTTAATCCCGAAAGACTTTGACGACTGGAAAAAAGCTTTCCCAAACCTCAACCTCTATGCCGAGCTTGTCAGTCGTGATGAGTGGCTTTCCACACAGCCTGAGAATATCCAAAAATCGTGGTTTCCAAGTACCGCGGTCTATTTTTCCAAGAAAAACAGGGATGGTCCACCGACAGAACCGGTACCGGTTGGCGGTAGTGATGCAGTAAAGGCAGTATTCGCAGCCTATGAACGTTTGGGAATTTAAGGGAAAAAAGATATGGTAGGATTTGTAAGTCACTTAGAAAAACAACTGGTTACGGCAGAAGCAACAGCTTTTGTCCGTGACAAGGTTATCCCGTTGGCTGCAGAGCTTTTCGGGGCGCCCACTTGGATTGTAAACCCCAAGGAAGACCAGAAGCCTGAAGAGATTGTGCGTCAGTACGCCATAGTTCTGTCGCCATATTGCGAAGACAGCGTTCTTAACGCCTGCCGCAATTTGTTTCGCTATAAAAACGTCAAAACCTTTCCGACGCCAAACCAGATACGATCTCAGCTCAAACCCGAAGACCTCAAACAGATCGAACAGGCTAAAAACCTCATAGTGGGGCGCAATATTGAGATTGAATACATGAACCGCGACATTAAGCTCAATCGTAATACTCATTGCTTGTTGAATGATTACACCCGGGCGGTCTCATACATCATTGATGAGCTCTTGCCCGATAAAATCGGGTACAGTGAATATCAAAATATCCGTAAGAATTATTCGGCAAAGGTTGGCTTGGCAATGAAAAACAATCTTTTTGACGATTTCGACAGCATTTTATTGCAGGTATACAACCGGTATCACGGCGTTGCTTTGCCGATGGATGATTTGGCCGTTGCCGCAGGATTTTAACTCAGACTGGAAAGGATACAAGATGACTAAAAAATTCAAACATGATAGAAAATCAGCTAAATCTCTTGTGTCCACGCAGTTGGAATATATCAGTCCGGAAGAGTGCGCGGCCAGAGGCATCGTCAAGAGGGACGGTGTTTACAAAATCCTCAACACGATTGAGAAATATGCTGACAAAGGTTGGCTAAAATTTGGTGATAAACGCTACAGCTCAGAAGATCGACTTGATGTCGCTGCCCGTTTCCGCAAGGATTTTTTCTTGAGCAGGCTAGAACATATGCCTGCGACAGATTTTGCGGCGGATAGAGTAGATGGCGGGGGACAAAAGGAATTGCCGGATTCTGTATGGGATGCGCGGCGCCGTCTCGAAAAAGCCATTAAGTCCTTGAAGAAAATACATTTTGACATTGTTGTTGCCGTTTGTCTGGAAGACCGACCGCTGCGGATAAGAAAAGAATCCAGCGCTCAATACAATCATGACCTTGAGATTGCCAAAGAATATCTTTGCCGCGGGCTTGATAGCTTACTTTGGAATTATGGCATAAAGCCACGCCGCAGATTTCAGATTAAGATACCCCAGAATGGTGATTTTGTACGAAATTGGATTGCGGATTTGAGTAGCTAAAAATAGTTATACAAAAAAACAATAAATAGCTATTGACAAGTTTTTAAAAATTTTGTATGGTTTTATTCATAATGCAAGAAGTGGCTGAAAAGCTCTCTTGCATTTTTATTATTGTTCCTTTCAAAAAAAACAAAACTCCGGCTCTCTGATCTGTCCCCCGGAAATTGGACAGATCACTCTTCCGGAGTTTTTTTATTGCGTGGTAGAGTATCGGTAGCTCGTTAGGCCCATAACCTAGAGGTAGGTGGTTCAATTCCACCCCACGCAACCAACAAAATAGGCAAATCTTATGTCTCTTACAGCTAAACAAGAAAAATTCTGCCAAAGTGTGGCCAAGGGTATGAACTACTCTGACGCTTATCGCTCTGCTTATGATGTAAAGAAAAGCAAACCTGATAGCATCAACCGTCTGGCCGCCGGTATGATGAAAAACATCAAGATTACCTCAAGGATTGATGAGCTGAGATCTAAAATTGAGGAAAATCTTATCTATACTGCCAAACAAAGTTTTGATAATCTTGTAAAAGCCCAAGAGATGGCTTTATCGAGAGTGAACGGAATCACCGGAGAGCCTAATCCCGACATACGCAATTTTTTGAATGCCGAAGAGCTCAAGGGAAAATTGGCCGGATTGTATGTCGATAAAAAAGCTCTTACCGATAGTGCGGGTAATGACGTCGAATCCCCGCTGGTTTCTACTTCCGAATTGCTTAATATCATGGAGAGGCGTTTTGAACGACATAGACCGCCGGAATCTGCAAAGTGATTTTTACAGCTTTTATCTTTACATTAATGAGGATTTAAGAGGGAGCGACGGATTTAAAACCGGAAAATGGGAAGAAGATCTGTGTGATTTTTTTCAGTATGAGCTTTATTATCGCTTTCTGAAAGGAGAGCGCCCTATTGGTACCAGCGAAGAACCGGTTCAACATGGAAAATCAACTAAGTTACGAATATTTACAGCTTGGCTTATTGGGCACCATGGAGATTTAAAGTTTAATTTCTACACATCTTCGGATGATTTGAGGGAAAAGACACAATCTGAAATATTGAATATTCTGAGTGGCCAAAGATATAGAAATGTGTTTGGCAACGTTATAAAAAAATCAAATTCCCAAAAAGTGGAATTTAAGCGCGGCGGTCAGATAGATTATAGATTAATGGGAGAGGGAAATACAGGCTACCCGTCCAATATTTCAATTATTGACGATCCATATAGAAACGCTGAAGACGCTTTGTCTCCGACAATTCGGTCCAAAGTAGAAAATCGTTTCCGCGGAGATATTATGTCGCGCCGGCAAAATAACACCATGGTTTTGGTGTTGCACTCCAGGTGGCATAATCAGGATTTGATAGGCATGCTGAAAAGTGATGCCTATTTCAAAGATAAGATTATAAGCAGTAAACATCCGGCAATTAACAATAATGGCGAGGCTTTATTTCCCGAGTTTCGCAGTATTGAGTTTTTGCGCGAACAACAAAAAGCATTGGGAACGTCCAACTTTCAGGCTCTGTATCAACAGAACCCGGTTATTGAGGGCGGAAACCTTATAAAAACTGAATGGTTTCAGCGTTACAATATACCGCCGGCACAATTTGATAGCGTATTTATTATTGCGGATACGGCATTTAGCGAAAAGAAATCTGCCGATAATTCAGCCTTTGGCCTATTTGGTACCAAAGGCAAATATTTATACATGCTGGATGGATATTGTAAAAAAGTTATTTTCCCGGACTTGCGCAGGGATTTGAAGAATTTTTATGAAAAAGCCAAAGCGAATTATGTGCATGTGGGGATTCCTTCGATTTATATTGAGAATAAGGGATCGGGTATTTCACTTATACAGCAACTGCGTGAAGAAGGGTTACCCATACGCGAGCTGCAGCCGACAGTTCGCAATGAGGTATTAAAAAAAGATCAGGTTGCCGATAAATACTTACGATTTAACGAAATAGCCGCAGATTTGGAAAGCGGCTATTTTTATATTCCGGAATCGGCGCCATGGCTCCTGGAGTTTATCTCCGAATGCGAAGCCTTTACCGGAGGCAAACAAGACACGCACGATGATTTTGTAGATGTTTTGATTTATGCGCTTAAAGTCCGACGTCAGACAACGGCGACGGACTGGAATGCGCTGTGCAATTCTTTAATGAGTAGATAAATGTTTAATTTTTTTAAAAAGAAGCCTGAACCTGGAAAGCCGTTGACGGCAAGCTATCAGCATCTTCTGGCATCTATGCAGGAAGGTGGAGTGGAAATATCAGAGCCGTGGACCTTGGCCAAGGAGCGTTTGGAAGGCGGGGCCAGGGATAGAGGCTCCATTGCCGCGCAGGAAGCCTATAAATGCCATAAGACGAAATTGCAAAATCAGTGGATTAACCCCTTGCAATCGGTTAATTCAGGGTTTGGTAACGCGCATTTATCTTTTTTTCTTTGCCAGCCGGTTAATTATTATGAGTGTTATTCTTTGGCGCAGGATCCGCTGTTTACCAAAGTTTTTAATCTCTTAAGCCAGACGCCGTTTTCTAAGGGCGGGGAACTGGTGACAGATAACGATGTTAATAAGGAAGAGCTGGACAAGAAAGCAAAAAAATACAAAATTTGGCAGCATGTTAAAAGTGGAGTGCGTTCTAATTATGTAACCGGCGGATGTCTGCTGTTCATGGATTTTGGACAGAGTGAAAGCGAGTTACGCGAAACTCTTGACCTTAAAAAAATGAATATGAAGAGATTCAAAGGATTTCGTCATATTGATCCCATCAATTGTGTGGCTGTCAATGTTGACACGGTTAATCCGACTTCTGCCGATTATATGGAGCCGAAGACTTGGTACGTTATTGGGCTTGGACAAGTCGACCGCAGCCACTTCTTGAAGTTTGAGACCAATATACCAGAATTACCGATGCGTCCTTTGACGCTTTATTTTGGTATGCCTCTGACACAGTTGATTAAGCAGGATGTGGCTAACTCCAATATGTCCAGCCAAGGACTGGCCAATCTTATGAACCGCTTCCGTTATGTCTATCTCACGACAGATGAAAGCGCGTTTGCGACATCATCCGTGGCTGAATTTAAGGCCCGTCTTAACTACATGTCGATGGCCCAGGACAATTTCGGTGTTTGTCCTATTAAATCCACGGAAGGGGTTACCCAGCTTACAACCAGCCTTACCGGCATGGCGGAAAACGTCGAGTTATTTTATCTTTTGGTTTCCTCCAAAACAGATATTCCATATACGGAGCTAATGGGGAAATCTGCCCAAGGCATGAATGCTACCGGAGAGGGTGACCGTCGTAAATGGTATGATAAATGCCGTAGTATTCAGGATGAGACAAAAGACCATATTTTAACAATGTATGGCATTATTGCCGGTATAGAAAGTGGTAAATTTGTTGAGTTTGCGGATTATGTTTTCAATCCGTTAGAAGAAAGCACCGAACGCGAACGCGCAGAAAATATTCGCTCTTATTCCGAGGTTGCCAGGTCTTTGATTGAGCTCGGGGCTAAACAAAATGAGGTTTTTGACTGGCTTAAGTCGTTCAAAGAATTTCATCTGGATAATCTTAATTTTGATACCGAAACAGTCGGGCTTGAGGGCTATGACGACATAACCAATGAGGTTATGGCTGATTTCATGGCACAAAATGAATGGGATGAAAACAAACATCCGCGCGGCGATGACGGGAAGTTCGGCTCTGGAGGTAAAGGTAGCGATGTTTCTTCTTCAGGGCAGAATATTTCTGATTTTTTAGGTAAAGAATTTACCGGTGTCAAAGGCCAAGCCGCTGTTGACAAGCTTATGCAGGAAAAACAAGGGCATGTCAAAGGCGCTTTCACCCGCAAAGATATTGGCGACATAGATTTGATATGGGGTGATGAGAGTAGAGGGCTATGTCATATTTTAGAACGTCGTAAATATCCAGAAGAGAAGAAAAAAGAATTCTTATCTTCTTTGGGAAATGTTATCGAAAAGGGAAGTCTATCTCTCAATAAAGAGGGAAGATTTGAGGTATTTTATGAGAATAAAATAGCTGTTATTTCTCCTGATTTTAATGGGGATAAAAAAATACAGTTTGTTTTGACTGCATTTAAACAAAGAAAGCCTTAAGGTTTTTGAATCTTGATGGACCGTTCAAAATAAGTTGCGGACACATTTCTCAACACCCTTAAGGCTTTACATCTATATAATACCTTGAATCTCAAATAAAAGCAAGTAAAAAGTTATGGCAGACAAAGCAAACTTACGAGCCAAAGCGGCCGGCGGCTATTCCGTTATGGAACCCATAATCAAAAATAAAGCCGCTGATGTCTACTATCGCAGGGCGATTGAGACTGAAACCGATAAGATGCTTGAGGCTATTTTTTCCGAGATTGAAAAGGTCTATACAACGATTAAGGTGTCAAATGCCAGGCCTCAAGGGGAAAAGCCTTCTATTGTAAACATAACCAAGCTGATTGCTTATTACAAAAATGAATATCTGCCTAGGTTTTTGCGGAACTCCGAAAAAATTATTCGTAAATTTGTTAATATGGCAGCTCGTAATGCGCGCAGTTCTATATCGCGAGTTATGCGCAAACTTTATGGTGATGATTTTTCGGTTAATTTCGACAAAGATGCCTATAATCAGATGCTAAAGCTAATTATCAGCCGCAATGTAGGGCTAATTCAAAACACTACGCTTCAGACACTCAATAATATTGAAAATATTGTATATGACGGGGTAACAACTGGCCAGACATGGAAAGCGGTTGCTGATAATTTATCTAATCAGAAAGGTATATCCAAGGACCGAATCAAACGTATTGCCCGCGACCAGACCGGCAAAACTAATGAAGCCTTGAATGAATTATCGCAAAAATCAAGCGGCATTCAGTTTTTTGAGTGGCGAACGGCGCAGGATGAGCGTGTTTCAACAGGCAAAGGCGGACATAAACAATTAAACGGAAAAATTTATAAATGGGGCGATGTCGACCATTACCCTATTGTGGATTCCTATGGACATCGCGGCTTGCCGCATGAGCGCGTCAACTGTCGCTGTACAGCGCTGGCGGTATTATTGAGAAAAGATTATGAAGCTGTTCGTAATGATGATGGCTCTTATAGGATTATTAAAGGACGAATTTAATGTATTCAAATTTTAAGATTAATAACGAAGCCAGTCACCGGCATATAGACGATAATGGGTACTTGCGTGTTGATGAGAGCCCAATTTTGCAATCAGGTGTCTTGGAATACTACGGACAAGAATTGATTGACGGCGGATCTTCTGAAATTGACGGTATCAAGATAGAGCCGGATCGCATTTATAAAGTTTTTATCCCGCTTGAAGAGCTGGAAAAGTCTGCGTCTACCTTCGCATTGCTTCCGATAACCAATAATCATGAATGGCTTGGAATTGAGGGTGCTGATGCGCGAGATTATCAAGAAGGAACAACCGGAGAGAATGTCGCAGTTAAAGACGGGGCAATTTATGCGCCGCTTAATTTTACCGGGGACGGGATTATTGACGATGTCCGCTCAGGGCGGAAAGAAGAATTGTCTGCAAGCTATACTAATAAACTGAAGTGGGCCGAAAATGCCGACTATGATTTAGTAGCTTATGACATAAAGGGCAATCACATCGCCCTTGTTGAAAAGGGCCGCTGCGGTCCTGATGTGAGAGTGTTAAACCAAAAAATGGAGAAACAAAACATGAAATCAAAAAACGAAGTAAAGCTCGTTATTGATGGCAAAGAGGTTGACTTGGGTAAATTCTTTTCTCAGGAAAAGAATGAGGACGCTCACGAGGGCACCGGAGCAATTACTGACACCAATAACGATTCTGTCGATAAGAGAAAACTTATTGACGAGGTCGGCGGCATTCTTAAAGGAAAAGTCGACGAGGAGATTTGGCGCACTGTCATCCAAAAAATGGAAGAGGCGGCTTACAATGGCTCTGAGGATACTCAGTCCGACAATGAAGATAAGCGCAAAGAAATTGAAGAGGTAGGAGGATTTTTGAAAGACAAAGGATTGTCTGATGAGGATATCCGTTTCGTGATCGGTAAGATGGAAAAAGATGCATACGATCCGTCTGAAGATTCAAAAAGTGATAACGAGGATTGTGACGGCAAGTCTAAATCTGAAAACAACGCACCCAGCTTTGACAAAATGTATACCAAGATTTCAAACGCTCTGAAAAAGCAAGAAGCCGATAAAGCGGCTGGCTTGAAAAGAGCTTATAACGCCGCGGCTTCGGTTATGGGTGAGTTTAACCCTTTTGGGCTGAGTGAGCGGGAGATGTTGGTTAAAGCTCTTAATCATCAGGGAGTTGATACCGATAAAGAGAGCACGGCCGAACTTTATGCCATGCTGAAGGTCTGTAATTCTCAGGCTAAAGTCGACAACAGTTTTTCTTACGGCGCTGCTGGCGGCGAAGAAATCGAAATTAATATTTAAGGAAAGGATTTGAAAAATGGCTTTTCAGAATCAGGTTTATATTAACCAGGCTTTGGGTAAACCGGGAACAATCGCCCGTTTGAACCCGATTGATAAAATCCCCGTTGTCGCTGAAGGTTCCGCTGTTAAAGCCGGCGGATTTGTTTTTGAGGGAACTGATCCTGAGCTTCAGGTTATTGGTCCAAGTGCTGATACGGCATCTAAAACAGCTGCTGATGTTGCAGGTGTATTTGTGTTTGAAAAATATCAAATGCTTTTGGCTGCTGTTGCAGACATGAACAGTTTGGCGGTTAATCCCGGCGAACAGGGGGCAAAAGTCCGCAAAGGTTATGTTTATGTAACCCCGACCACGGCATCAACGCACGGGCAAAATGTTATTGTCAATGCAACGACCGGGGAAATTAAAACAGCCACCGTTACTTATACCACGGCAGTTTCCGGGAGTGCTGTCCAAACCACAAGCGACATCGAATCGGGCTTTCTTGATACCGGATGGCTTGTCGAAACCGGCAATGCTGCTAATCAGCCTTGTGAAATTTACAAAATTTAAGAGGTAAAAATTATGAAATATAAAGTGAATAACTCTGTCTCTGTTGCTCATGCAAGTAACAGAGACTTTTTTAACGCCATGAAGGCGAAAGGCATCATTGGCGTTGTCAATGCCGCCGCAGCTCCGTATATTACGACGCCGAATATTAACTTGCCTCTGGGCGCTTTGAATTACATCCGTCCGAGCGCTATTGAAGTTTTGACAGCTCCGCGCGTGGCCGATAAGCTCGCCGCGCCCCAGAAAAATGGCACTTGGGGCAATCAGGCCGTAACTATCAAGTTGAAAGAGTTCACAGGTAAAAGCAGCCCAGATGATGGGTTGACATCTGACGGCCTTCAGGTCAAAACAAACTATGAAGCCAAAATGCGCGGTGTTTACTATTATACCACCGGATGGTTGGCTACTGACCTGGAAGAGACCACTGTTGGCGCTATGGCGGAAAATTATCGTGCCGACCAAGCGGAAGCCGCCATGCGTACAATTGCCATCGATCGTAACCGTTATTTCTTCTCGGGTGTGAAACTGGCAAACAATCCTGCGGGACTGTATGGTTTGTTGAACGAACCGACTCTTGGCGCCTACATTACGGTTGCCAATAATGGTGCAGCATCACCGTCAACTTATTGGTCGGCTAAAACTCCGGAACAGATTGCCAACGATGTTGTGGCCGCGGTTAACCAGCTCTACGTTCAGTCGAATGGCATTGTCGAAGACGAGTTGCGCAACGGTCGTATTATTTTGGCGGTTGCTACGGGTTCTCTTGGCAATCTGGACAGAACCAACAATTATGGCAAATCTGCACGCGGTATGCTTAAGGAAACTTACAGCGACCGCTTGGAAATTGTTGCTGTACCGCAATTTAATAATGCTGACAGCAGTTCTGACGTCTTTTATGTCATTTTTGACATGGGCGGCAGCACTCCGACTCTTCTCAACTCTTATGTTGAGATGGCCAAAGCGTACCCGATTTTTCAGAAAGACAGCGTTGTGTCTCAGAAAATCAGTGCGGCAACGTCCGGATGTATTGTCCAATATCCTTGGGCGGTCGTTCGTTATAACGGAATCGGACAGACGCAAATTGCGGCTTAATTAGGGGCGGGTAACACCGCCCTTTCTTTTTCAAGGAGACAAAAATGCCTACGATTATCAAAAAGGGTACCAATTCATCTGCTTTTCAGCTTCGGAGTGGCAAAAAGATTGTCATTAAGGTCGGTGACGGCGGTGGCGATTTTCTTAATATTCTTACGGATGCAGAATACGCAGAGCTGATGAAAGAGTACGGTAATTTTATCGAGCCGAGAATCATTAGTGATAAAAATCCTAATGGCTGCTTTATTATCAGCAACTCTTCGGCTCATGCTCAAGGCTTTGCCGCAGAGGTCGGAGATGAAATCAAAGATAATTCTGCGCAAATTGAGATTGACGCGGCCTCTGAAACGCCGGTGATTGAGGTTGTTGAGCCTGAAATAGAGGCTCAGCCAGAAGAAAGCGCCGCAGAGGTCGGAGATGAAATCAAAGATAATTCTGCTTCGGAAGAAAAGTCGGAAGAAGAGGAAAAATCTAAAAAGGCAAGAAAATGACAATTATAGCCGTAGACAATGATACATTCCGCAAATGGTTTCCGTATTTTAAAGAAAGTACGGATGAAAGCATCCAAGCAGCTTATGCCGGTGCAGGAAGTTATATTTCATTAACTGCCGGAGAAATCGGTTTAAGTCTGCCTAGTCAAACGCGCGGCGTGTATCTTGCCACGGCGCATTTAGCTTTTCTAGCCATGAATCCGGGTAAAACTGGCGCGGCTAACATGTCCAGCGCATCCGAGGGTAGTGTCAGCGCTTCTTTTCAGCTTTACTCGGATGCTTGGCGACGCTTTTTGTCCTTAACGCCATACGGGTTGGAGCTTCTTGCATTGTTAGAAACGGTCCAGCCGCCGATGCCGGAGAAACCTCTCAATGTCTTACCGTATTATTGGAGTCCAGGACGATGAAAATAGGGGCTAAAATTGACGCCAAGCAAGTAGAGAAGATGCTTGAGAAGCTGCGCAAGGAGTTTAAGACGGCCCCAAAAGGTGCGCGCGCCGGTTATCTTGCTGGTGAGAGGCACAAAGATAAAAGCGGCAAAGAACAGCCGCTTATCTCTGATATCGCGCTATTTAATGAATATGGCACTGCCGATATCCCGCCGCGGCCATTTATGCGCAATGCTAATGCTAAGGTACAAAAGCGCGCGCCTAAAATTGTCAAAGCAGGGATGGATGATGAAAAGGACCTTAGTTTGATAACTGCAGAGATCGCCGAAGATATGCGTAATCAGATTATTGACAGCATCACATCAAATACACCGCCGCCAAATGCTGAAAGCACTATAAAGCAAAAAGAAAGTTCTAAAACCCTTATTGATACCGGCCAACTTATGGGCAGTGTCCATTGCGCCGTTGTTCAAGGTAAAAAAGAAGTTGAGATAAAATAATGTCATTAAATCTGCATGAACTTGTTGGCGATGCCTTAACGGTAGTTAATGATTGGTCGGATTTGGTTTTTACCAAAACTATTGTAGAGTGGTATTCACAAAGCCGCGAGCCCACAAAAACAGAAACCACGCTGACTGTGCGCGGCAAAATCCAGCCAGCCAGTCTGCAAGAGCTGCGAGAAACCGGGTTCAATCTGCAAGAATACCAATACTTCAAAGTCTTTATTTCCGGTGAACCGACACAGCTTGATCGCCTGCGGCAATTCGGGTCGGATACCTTTACCTGCGGCGGCTATACCTACCAGATTGTCGCCAAAGAAGCGTGGGACGATGCCGGATGGCGTGAGACTTATGCTTATCGTATAAATTACGAGGGATCAGATGCAGGAAAATAAATTATACGATTATTTGCAAAACCTGATGCCTGATCTGCAATTTGTCGATCCTTATACGGATAACGTCCCTCTTCCAAAGAAAGGGGACTATGCGACTTTTAACGTTTTGGATATTACAGACAGAGCATGGAGCCAGCCGCGGCAGATTGGATATAATTCAGAAACCGGGTTGATTTCTCTGGCTTACGACGTTCAACGGGTATATCGAGTACAGCTTGATTTTTACGGGCCGAATGCTTTTGATAATGCAACTCTGTTCAAGCAAACTTTACAGGTCAATTTATCCAATACCTTCGGCGATGCAGATTTAAAAATGCTGTCACCAATTCGTAATTTAACCTTTTTACAGGAAAACAAGCGCTACATGCGCCGTTATAATTTTGACGCGGAAGTATTTGTTGTTGATACAATAACAAGAACATCCCCGGCAATAGAAACCGCAGAGATAACAATCGTTAACCGCGGCAATAATTTTTAATCTTTAATTTCAAAAGGACATAAAAATGAGTTTACCATACAGTAAATTTGTACCGATTACGGCTGCGGTCCAGAGTCCGTCATTCATGACCGAGAAAAAACACATGCTTTTGGCAATGGATAATGCGCTTATCGGCACTTCAACTCCGTATATTACATTTTCCGGGGCCAGCGCATTAACTAATTTTCGCGCTAAGTTCGGTTCGGAAATTCCCGAATATGCCGTAGCGTCAAAATATTTCAGTTTTCTGTCGAAGACCGGAATTGCTCCAGAAAAATTGATTGTCGCCCGCTGGTATAAACAGGCTGCCGCGCCGTTTATCAAGGGTTCTCAAAATGTCGCATCGGTTGCCGAGCTGAAAGCGGTTGAAAATGGTAGCTTCACAATAACCTTAAGCGGTAATGAGTTTAAAGTTGTCGTCAATCTTTCGGCTATCAGCAGCTATTCGGATGTTGCAACGGCTCTTCAGACAGCCATAAGGGGAAACGACAGCGGCGGAGAAGCCTACACAGGCGCCGGCGTGAGCTATAGTCCAATCACTAAAGGTTTTATCGTTACTTCAGGACAAACCGGTTCAGAAGCCACAGCGGCCCCGGTTGCGAAGGGTACAACCGGAACAGACATCAGCTCCATGTTAGGCTTGCTTGATGCCGAAATTTCTCAAGGCGTCAATGCCGAGACCTATGCCGAATTCTGCGACCGGATTTATAATGCCAATTCTGCGGGGTATTCTATAACCACAATTGAACAGTTGGATGTTGACGATATTCAGGCTTCTGTGGCATGGCTGCAGGGCTCTGTCGGCAATCAAACATTGGATACGGCCGTTCGCCTGGTCTTTAACATTACGGACAAACAAACCGCCAAAACCGTACAGTCAACTTTGTCTGAGCTTGGATATAGCGGCTATGTGATTTGTTATGACGAGTATGGCGAATATGTCAATGCTTTGGATTGCGCCATCTGTGCATCAATTGATTACAACGCCGCCAATGGATCTATTAACTTCAATTTCCAGCCGGCTGTTGGTTATACGCCGATTACTCAGCTCGGAGATGTGGTCAATTACCAGCAGGGACTTACTAATCTAAGCGTTGCTGAGGAATTGGATAATCTTTGCATTTCTTATGTATACTCGGTCGGTTTCGGCGAGCAAGAAGAGGTGCTGTACGGCATGGGCTTAATGCAGGGCGACTTTGGCACCGAAGACGTTCAAGTCAATGAAAGCGCCTTGGAATTAGACATCCAGACCTTGGTTATGAATGGATTTATAAGCCTTAATAAGCTCAAAATTCAAGGGCGCGATGCTAAAGAATTCATTTCTACGGTTATTGCTCCGGCTTTTGAGCGTTTCAAACTTAATGGCTCAATTGCTCAGGACGGCAAACTGTCAGATTCTGACCGCAATTCTATTTATCAAGCGACAAACAATGATGCGGCGGCTGATGCCGTCGAAAATAACGGTTATTACTACCAAGTGCAGGATTTGACTGCTGAAGATATTGCCGCCAAAAGATGTCGTATTTTGGTTTGTTACCTTTGCGGCGGAGTTTTGAACAAACTTATGATTACCAACAACATTTATGGAGCTTAAGAAAATGGCTGATATTTCAACAAACAAGGTCGGGTTTAAAAACCTTGCCTACTCGTTAACTGCATTGCCGGTTCTGCCTTTTTTGAGATTGGAAGGTTTTGCTCCGGATGGGGTACAATGGGAACGTCCGCAGCCTGCGTCTACGCGCTTGGGCGCGGATGGCAAAGCGGTGGTCAACCAGAAGCCGGTTTTGTACACATGTACAATTAATCTGTTGCCTACGTCTAATTCTCGCTTGGCTTTGGATAATCTGATTAACGTCACGACGCCCAAATATGGCAAGTCACTGGTTGACTATTCTATCGTGCTGACTGTCTCTAATTACACCACAGGGCAGAACACAGTCTATACCGGCGGCAGCATTGAGGAGATCGACGGCGGCGATTCCGCTAATCTCGATGACGGACAGAGCGACAAGCAATATCGCTTGACATTTACCGACAGAATCATTTCGCCATTGTAAGGAGTAGACATGCAAAAAGTTATTAAAGTTCAAATTAAGGATTTGGAAGATACCAAACATTTTTCAATTCGTCTTTTTGATGTAATGAATGGCTTGGATTTTGTAGATCGTCTTGTCTCAAGCAAGGACAAATCTATCAAAAATTATTTGGGCGATCTTTTGCCGCTGGCGACATTGCTTGACGCCAATGGGCAAAATGCGGTGGATGAAATGAGCTTAGATAAAGTAAAAACCTATTTTCAAAGTCCCTTGGCCGCTATTGAGCTGGGGCTTAAGATTTTGGAGCATCAAAAAGTTTTTATGAAAGAATCCGAAGTATTCCGCCCGTATCTCGCGGCTCTCGAAAAATCGTTAGGTTTTCCGACTTCGGATTTAGCGAAGCAATCGGCAACATCTTAAAAGGCGATGTATCCGTCACCGAACTTAAGCAAATGGATTTAGGCGACCTGTATTTGGTTAATCTGGCCGCCTACATCCGCGCTCAGAATGAGTTTGTTTATTTAAACCAAGAAAAAGATAAACCAAGGAAAAAATAAATGTTTTCTGACGCCGTAATTAATTTTTGGGTTAATACCAAAGAGGGAGAAAGCGGATTAGACCGTCTGCAAAAGAAGTTTGACCAGACCGTCGGAGCCATAAGCGGAGCCGTAGTCGGCGGTTTAGGGATAAAATCGATAGCCGGCGTTTATGATGAAACACTAAAACTGGTCAATTTATCAGAGCGCTGGCAGATTCCGGTTGAGAAAGTCAGCCAGTTTGCGAATGCCTTTGCTTTGTTCGGCGGCGATACGGAGAGCGCGATTAATGCTGTTGAACGTTTCCAGCAAATGGCCAATAATCTGCGTTTCCATTCATCAGGACCGCTGCGTGAGCTTTCGGCGGTTATCGGAGCGAATCTGTATAATAAAGATTATATGGGGGTAATTGAGGGGATAAGAAGCCAGTTTAGCAGACTGAATAAAAACGCTCAGGTTGAAGTTATGAATATGCTCGGCTTTGATGACAATACAATGCAGCGCATGCTTAAGGCTTCAAATGAAGAATGGGCTGCCATGCTTGAAAAAGCTAGTAAATTCGGCACCGTCAGTGAAAAATCAGCTGCGGCCATTCGGAAAATGGACATAACCTTGGCAACTATAAAACAGGCCTTTAAGGCTATTGTAGGCTCAAGTATTGAGCGCCTTATCCCGGTATTTGAAAAAATCAGTGGCTGGCTTGAAAATGTGGCCGTGATGACAGATGACGCTAAGGTCGGAATTGTCGGACTGCTTGGCGCTTTTACGCTTTTAGGCCCGGCAATTAAACTTGCAGGTCTGATGTTCTCGACTTTCTTCTCGCCAATGACGCTTATAATTGCGGCGATAGCCGGAGCAGCTTATCTTTTGTACCAGAATTGGGATAAGGTAAATGCTGCTTTTCAAGAGTACTTGGCCGAAAGTCCGCGGCTTAAAGAATTTTTAGAATTTGCCGGCAAAGGTTTCCAGCTCTTGGGTGATGGTATTAAGTGGCTGGTTGATAATTTTACAGGTTGGTTCCCTGGTTTTTTGGAAAATATGAAGCTTATATTGCAACCTTTTAAATGGCTCTACCAGGCTGTTGAATGGGTTATAGGCAAACTTTACGATGGCGCCAAAGCAATCGGAGAAAGTGAGGCTGACTATCAGTCAAAAAAAATGTCTTATGATTATGCCGGTGCTTTTGAAAGGTATAAAGATATTAAGGTTATACCGAAAGGCGCTGCCGCGATAGCCTCTCAAAGTTATCAAACCAGCACGATTACTAATCAGGCAAGCAATCAGACAGTTGTGGACCGCGGTGTGACAATTCAAAGCATAAATCTGCCCAATGTAACTGATTCGTGTTCTTTTATGTCGGAAATGTCATCTATTGCGCAAAATAACGCATCCCCTTTAAGAGGGCGTTAATATGGAACTTAAATTTTTAACCAAAATTTGGAATGGTCTGACTTCTGAAACTTATAGCATTATCGGCAAGGATAGTAAAATATGGCTTCAGTTTGATGCTATTGATGAATGTAGGGTTCATGGTTCAGCCACAACAACCAAAAACCCTACTGAAAGCGGATTTAATCAGACTGATTATAAATATTTCAACCCCGGCGACCTTGTCTTAAAAGGCGTTGTTTCCAGAAATGGCGTTGTCGGATTGGGTTTTCTGGATCAGAGTTATTCTCTGAACGGGATTAATAAGGCAAGCCTAATTGAAAATATCCGGAGTCAGTGTGAGATTTTAACGGCCAATATGATTTTATTGGACATCCAGACGCGAAACTCCGGTAAACGCAATGACTATACAATGGTTGATTATACAATCCAAGAAACGCCTGAGAATTATAATCTTCTTGAAGTAGACATGGCTTTTGATCAGGTTCTGACTTACGGCTCTGACGGTGTCGTCAGCCGCAAGGCTTCAGACAAAGATACGGTTTCAATAGGAATTGTTGAGAGTTTGTCGCAAAATTTAGGTAAGTGGTGGAACTCATGACACAGATGTCAATCAACTTGGTTCAGGAACCTAATCAGTCGCTTTCTGTAAATCTGACAGACGATGCCGGAAATATTCATATTGCCGATATAAATTTAAGGACCATGGAGGATGGTTCTTTGATTATGGATTTGACCATAGACGGTGAAGTTCAATTTTATGGGCGCCGCTGTATTAATTGTATGCCGCTTTTGTTAAAGCACACGATTCCCGGAAATATGTATTTTTTTGATAAATTTGGATTGAGCGATCCAAATTATACTGGATTTAACGACCGCTATTTGTTGGTTTACGATACGGAGTACAATCTGCAATGATTCAGTGGGACACGCCGCGCCGATATCTTCGCATGACCTTATATCGGGGAGACAAGAATGCCGGCATTATGAACAAATTGACGGAAGAGGCAACTCTTAAATTCAACACGACGGAATCTGTCAGCGGCGCTCTTAACGAAGCAAACGTAACGATTAGCGGGCTGAATGTCAAAAAGATGTTCTATTTGGCAACGTCTACGACGCAATGGGTACAAAACTGGATACAAAATCGCCTTGTTATTGACGCCGGGTTCTATGGTAGGCACGGTGTTGTTTTTGACGGGACGGTCATTTCCGGCAAACCCAATCTGGCCAGCGCCGATTATTCAATCAGTCTGAAGTGCATGTCTCTTTTTTCTGATTTAAGCGTTAATAAAAGTTACAGCTTTTCCGGTAAAGTTCCCGCAAGCAAGATTGCCAAGAAATTGAGCGATGATTTGGGATTGAAATTTGTCGATGAAGTCAAAGACGACAGCATAGTCGTTGACAATTACGCGTTGCGCGATCAGAACGCAATAAACGGATTACGTCAGTTGGCACAAATGACCGGGCTGGACATTTATTCGGCGAACGACAGGGTAATTATGAAACCGCGCGGCCAAAGTCTTAAGCAGTCTCCGGCTTTTCTTATAACGTCAAAAGATATTATAGGGACGCCCGAGCCGACAGATACCGGAGTTATTATAAATGTGCGGCTTAATCCGTCAATCAGAACCGGGCAGTCGGTTTTGATAAATTCGCTAAAATATCCGGAGCTTAATTCTTACCGCTTCTTTCTTTCGACTTTGTCCCATAACGCAGATACCAAAGGTAAAGATTGGTATACAAGACTTTCACTAACCAAAGAAGGCTTAGGTTTCTATAGATGAATATAACGCCGCCCTCATATAATCCGGCAGATCTTGATTCTCTTTTCGGTATTTTTCAGTTGTTTATGCGCCAATATTTAGGCGCGTGGCTGGCAACAGTTCAACCGGTTGAGATTGCTTCAATTGCTGAGAATAATTGCTTTGTCAATGTTAAGCCGCTTATTCAGCTGCACGGCACGACAAACAATCTCATCCCGATAACCGATGATGACATTATCTGCAATATCCCCGTTATGCATCCTTTGGGCGCAAACGGGGAAATCAGATTTAATCCTGCTATAGGTGACCAGGGGCTTTTGGTGGCCGGAAATTTTGACATAACCAATTATAAACAAACAAAATCTCAGGCGCCTGAAGGAAGTTACCGTTCATTCAACTGGGCGGACGGCTTCTTTCTGCCGCTGTCATTCGAAACAGCCGATGATGGGCTGCTATTGAGAAATAAACAAAGTTTTATCAAGGTGTTGGAAGAAAATATCAATGTAATTTCTCAAAGTGTGAATTTGGGCGGCGACAATGGAAAAGGTGTTGCCCGCTTGGGTGATGAAGTAACCGTTCAGATAACCTCGGGATCTTCCGCAGGAACTTGGAAAGGCACAATTACATCATCCAGCTCAGTTGTAAAGGCAATTTAAATGCAGACGTTACTTATTGACCAAAACAACAATCTGATTTTGGAACGAAATAATATGCAGGTAACTGACGGAATAGATGCCTGCGCACAAGATACGCGTACACGAGTAGGTATTGTCAGAGGCGAGAATCCTTTTGACACCGCGCAAGGGGCGGATTACTTCAATGAACTTTTGGGAAAAATGGGCGGACAGGATTATTTGCGCGAGGCTATTCGGGAGCGTATCGCTGACAACGATGAGATTGTCCAAATAAATAATCTTCAAGTTGAGACCGACAACGACACGACAAAAGTTGTATCTGAAATTTCCAGCATCTATGGGGTATTTTCATTATGAGTATTTTTTCAGTTACTAATCAAGGGGTTATTACGGTTGACACTTCAACAGTTAAGGCCTCTTTTGAAGAAGCATATAAAGGCGCTCTCGGCGCGGCCCTTAATTTGGATACTTCGACGCCGCAGGGACAGCTTATTGCCAATGATACTGAAACTCTTGTTGGCGCCATGGGAGAAGTAGTAAATATTGCTAATAGCTTCAGCGTTTACTATGCCAAAGGGCCTGCTTTAGATGTTGCTGCGGCATTTTTTGGATATTATAGGAAACAAGAAGTTGGCACGGTTGTTCCGGCCGTTTTGACAGGTGCGGCAAACACGGTTATCCCGGCCGGCAGTTTGGCCAGTGACGGTGTATTTGAATATGCTCTGCTTGATACTGTGATTATTTTAGACGGACAAACGACAACCGCTCAGTTTCAATGTACCACCCCGGGGCCAAATCCGTGTCCCGCTAATACGCTGACTACTATTGTGTCGGTTGTCCCGGGGTGGGACACGGTAAACAATCCTAGTGACGGTGTTCAGGGATATTTAACCGAGAATGACAATGAGTTTCGTTACCGCATTACTGCCAACTGGCTGAATGCCAGAGCATCCAGCTTGTTGGGTGCGATTATCGATAATGTCGCGGCGATTAATGACGTTATTTCAGTTTTGGGGCGCGAGAATTACGGCGATACAAGTATTGAAATCGACGGCGTTACTTTGGCCCCTCATTCGGTTTATTTGTGCGTATTGGGCGGCGAAGGTGATAAAATTGCCAAAGTATTGGCCGGGAAAAAGACGCTGGGTGCCGGTGTTAACGGCAATACAGACGTTGTTTTTTATGATCCTGATGTAGATTATAATTATACCTACAAAATCAGACGGCCGGACATTGTCGATTTGGCCGTTGAGATACAATATGCTGCGAACAGTTTTACGTCGCCGAATATTGAAGAACAGATAAAGTCACTGATAATGACATGGGTGGCAGAGAATCCGTTTAAGATTGGTCAAACGATTTCCGGTAATATGCTCGCGCAGGCTTTTTCAGATTTTAATCAAGCGACAATCTTAAGAGTAAAGGTTCGTGCCGGCGAATCAGGGGATTTTGCGGATTATATCACCAACACGATAGCTCAGGTTGCCATTCTTTCGGAGCAAAACATAACAGTTGGGGGAGCATCCTGATGTTTCGCGAAATATCGTTAAATACGCTTCAAAAGCAGTACGGCTATACAAATATTTCTGATTTGATATTGAAACGTGCCGCCGTGTGGGACAAGCACATTGGGAATATTTCTGAAACGTTTGTTAAGGAAATATTGGATTACAACACATGTATTCCTGAGGCCTTGGACTATTTTTGGGGTAAAATATTAAAGATAACCCGCAATTTTAACGACGCAGACGGTAATCTTTTTACCCTGAACGACGAGCAGTTTCGAGAAATTATCAAAATACGAGCCTTTGGGACTACATGGCAGGGCGATATTTTGTCGATGAACACATTCCTCGGCAATTTATTCAAAAACAGAGGCAACGCTTATCTCTTAGACAATTTGGATATGAGCGTCCAGATATTTGTCTTTGACTTCATTCTTGAGGATTGGGAGCTGTATCTTTTTACAACGCAGGACGTTTTACCGCGCCCAGCCGGTGTTGGCACTCGCATTTATCAGTTGGATACGGCGAATACGTTCGGATTTTTTGGAAGCAATTTTCAACCTTTTGACCAAGGTGTTTTTTGGGATGGTATTTTATAGGAGAAGATTATGGATAATTTAGAAACACCTCAGCTTATTTCGGGGCCTTTTGCCTACAACGGCGCCAAAAATGAAATCCCGGACGCGCCGACGGGGTCCTATCTGGCCAGCGTACAAGAGGGATTCCCGCCAATAACCATGCAGCCTAAATCGCTGGGTGGAATTCCCCCCGAAGGCAAAGATTTTAATGGGCTTGGAAATTTGCTGTCTCAGTTTTATTTTTTCAAACAGAACGGCGGCATGCATACCTTTGAGCCGACTGTGAGTGAAATGATTGGCGGCTATCCGCAGAATGCAATGCTGTGGTATTTTCCTGACAATGGCCCGGCAAAATGGTTGCGTTCGACCAAGCCCAACAATACCGATAACTTTATCACTAATCCCGAGGTTATCGGCACCTCTTGGGTTGAAGCCGCGACAAATGCCAGTCTCGGAGCTGTTGGCGATATCAGATACACGGCTCGTACTGCGGCGCCGGCCGGCAGTTCATTCTGCGATGGTTCGATCTACACCAAGGCGGAGTATCCGCAGGTTTGGGAAATGCTGAGCGGCGGAGATATTCACGCTGTTACTTCGGCAGAATATGCGTCAAAACTTGAATCAAACGGTGTTTGTGGATATTTTGGCATTGATACATCGGCAGAAACCTTTCGCGTTCCGACTCTGAGCAATATTTACCTCAAAGCCGGAGCGACGACACCCGACTTTTCCGCAGAAAGTTTGCCCAATATTACTGGCACCGTTGTCGGCGGCAGAGCCAATTCGCCAAGTGTGACTGGCGCTTTCGCCAATGACGGTTCAGATACTGCGGCGTCTCGTTTTGACGGCGGTGCCGATCAAGATACTTACTTTGGCAAAAGTAGTTTTGACGCATCCCGTTCGTCTTCTGTCTATCAGACGGACGCCAAAGTTAATCCCGATAACATAACTTATCGGGCTTATGTTGTGCTGGCTACTGAGTTTAAGGAAATATCTATTGACGACTACACCTCTCAGATTGAAGAGGCGACAACCCATGCTGTAGAAAATGTTGAACAGGCCGGAAACGAAGCGGCTAATCAGGCAAAAGACTGGGCGACTAAAACTGACGGAACAGTAGACGGTAGTGAGTATTCGTCTAAATATTATGCCAATCAGGCTGCCGAAACAGTTGCCAGCATTAATCCTGAAGACCTGGTGCACAAAACCGGAAATGAAACAATATCAGGCCAGAAAATTTTTGATAATGCAGTTTCGCCTATAATTTCTATTGAAGAAACATCAGGGACGATTGAGCTGGCAACTAATAAGATTTATACCATGACAATCAACGATGCAACGACATTCTCGTTGCCAATTCCCAGCAATACCGGAATTTTTAATCAGATAAAAGTAATGGTTAAGGTAACTGGAACGCCAACAATTAGCTGGGGTACAACAAATTTCTTTAACAGGGCAACACCTGAGATTGAGGAGGGAAGTTATGATATTTATTTTGATTATGATAATGGCCTTAGTTCTTGGGTTTGCGGCGTATTGGCAAAAGGAGTTGCGGAATAAAATGCTAAATTTGTATAGTAAGAAACTGTTAATGAACAGTGGTAGTGGAAAGGATACAGGTATGTTTTTTATTGTTGATAATAAAAATGATTCAAATACGTCTACTGCGTATACAAACTATATGTATTCGACTGACGGTATTAATTGGAATATTGGTAATTTTCCTTTTGCAAACCATTGGAAAAAAGTTACTTTCGGGAATGGAATGTATATTGCAGTGGGGTGCTCAAACTATGATGCTCGTACAACCAATCAATATGCGTATTCATCTGATGGTATTAATTGGAGTATTGGAACTTTTCCGTCGGCCGATCATTGGTTTTCTGTAGAATATGGAAACGGTGTATTTGTTGTAGTTCGAAGTTCATCTGCCGGCAATCTTTACTCGGATGACGGTATTAACTGGAATGTTGGTAACCTTGGCAACGGTAATGCTAAATGGGGTAATGTGGTATTTAACAATGGAATGTTCCATGCTTTGAATTACTCTAGCTTAACAACCAATCTTCTCGCATATAGCACTAACGGTTCATCTTGGCAATATGTAAACCTTAATAAAACTCAAAACTGGTCTACAGTTGTTTATGGAAAAGAAGTTTTTGCCCTTGTTCAACGGGCAACCGACGCAACAAACACATTTCAATACAGTTCAGACGGCGTTTTTTGGACTCCCGGCACAAATCCTGCAACTGCAATGTCCTGTACAGATGCTTGTTTCTTCAACAAAAAGTTTATAGGAACTGCACAGGCATCTTCGTCAAGCTGGCAAAAATATGTTTGGACTTCAACGGACGGTAAAGCTTGGAATTATGAGCAGGTGCTTCCGATTGATAATCAATGGGTAAGTGTTGATAACAATTTGAGCATCTGCATTATGACCGGAATTAATTCAAATCAATATTGCTATACTAATAACGGGATTAATTGGTCCAATGGCATACTTCCTTTGACACTTGTTCAACCTGTTGTTTTTTGGGCTGGAGAGTAACCTTATCGTAAGCGATACCGGTGACGACTGGCAATTTATCATAGGAGTAAATTTATGAAATACGCAAAAATCAAAGAAGACGGCAGTCTTGAATATGCGCCGCGCAATCAGCCCGGTATTTCAAACTGGATTATGGATGAAGCAGCCGTTTTAGCCGCTGGCTATCTACCGGTTTCTGAAGAGGTAGTACCTGAGGGCTTTTCTATCTCTGGCTGGAAAATTGAAAATGGTGAGATTGTGCCAATTCTTGAAAAAATACCTGAGCCGACGACTGAAGAGCAAAACGAGTTAATTCGCCAGCGGCGGTCTATCCGCATGACGGCTGAGGCTGATCCGCTCAGGTACGATTATGAAGAAGCCGCGGCCCGCGGTTTTGACAACGCGGAAGAACTTAAAGCAGCGTGGCTGGCTAAAAAAGACCAAATACGCACAGAATTACCGTATATTGAAGAACAAAACTCTGAATAATTATCTTGCTAAATTATAGAAAGAGGACGGGGAGCAGCAACTCCCCGCCTTTCGGGTAGCACCCCGAAAAGAGAAAGCATAGCGCTTTTACTTCCTACTCTCTTTGTGTCCGAACACATTTAAACGAGTAGGCGAAAAATATAAAAGAGTCAACTTTTAAATGAGGGCACAGAATGAAAAAAGAATTTATCGAGACAATTATAGAGGTCGCGCCAGTTATTTTTATAGTCAGCGTTGCAGCATCATTCTTGAAAGGAGCAAAAACCGTGGTTGAGTATTTCAAAGCATTGTTAGCCTCGTATCTTGTCGGGTTGCCGGCGGCATGTATAACTGAGTATTTTATTCGCGATCCGGAAGCGTGGATGCTGAAGTACGCGGTCGTATTGGCCTTGGCCGCTTTTGGTATCTGTGTTTTCAACGGACTTTTTAAGATTTTTAAGCACTTCGAAGAGAATCCGGAAAACACCATAGATGAAATAAAAAAGAGGGTTGGCAAATGATAAGCATTGATGAAGCGGTGCAGCGTTTGAGTATGCACGAAGGGATTCGGCTGCAGGCGTATCGTTGTCCGGCCGGATATCTGACAATCGGCATCGGGCGTAACTTGGAAACGAATCCGATCACGGCGGAAGAAGAAAGAGTTATAGGAGATTGGAAGCGCGGCATTACAAAAAATGCCGCTTTTTATTTGCTGCGTAACGATATCGCTCGCGTTGAAAAAGGATGTCGCGCACATATCCCGTTCTTTGATAAACTTGATGATGAGCGGCGGTATGCACTGCTGGATATGGCCTTTAATCTGGGAATTGCAGGATTACTGAAGTTTAAGAAGATGTTGTCATATCTGGGTGTCGGAAATTATCGGCAGGCCGCTGTGGAGTGTCTGGCGAGCAAATATGCCAAAGATACCGGCCGCCGCGCCGAGAGAATCGCAAAAACCATTGAGACGGGGAGGTTTATGCTATGATTTATCTATATTTTACATTATTTATTGTTGCTTCGGCGCTGTTGTGGCGG
>CAYNBB010000003.1:0-62337 GCA_964395655.1 uncultured Azospirillaceae bacterium
TCTTTACAGTCTTTCTCGGGCCAATTCCTTGCTTCGCTCAGGCACGAGGAAGACACCCCTTTACCGTCTTCCTCGGACAGGATGAAGTCCTTGATCCGAGGATCCAAGAAAAACGTAAAGCTATCTTGTTAATTTGGTTTCTCGGGTCAAGCTCGAGAAAGACTTAAAAAAGAAAGTCAAGCCCGAAAACGACAATCTAGAGAGAAGCTTCTCGGCACAAGGACGATCGCGGAGGTAAGGATGTCATTCCGGCGAAGGCCGGAATGTCACTAAAGGGAATACGAATCACGAATTACCTAATAACGAATTCTTGTCCGGGCGTCCTGAAGGCCTATTCTCTGCCTCCGCGGTCATGAATCATCGTCAGGTTCATCATGCGTTCGCGTTTGCGCGCCAGTTCGTATTCTTTTTGTCGCTGTTCGCGTTCGCGCTGCTCTTCGGGCGTTTCGCGGTGATTGACTTTCATGTCGCGCAGAGTCAGCATTTTTTTGAGCAGCTGCTTTTGTGACATGCCGTTGGTATTGGACTTGATAAAGTCAACAATCTGTGACGGCGTAAGTTCCTGTGCAAGTTTTTGAATGTTGATGATGTTTTTGTCAGCCATAATTTTATTAAGCTCGACATCAAGAGCTTCGTCAAATTCTCCGTCTTCGTCATCCAATATTTGTCGGATGATTTTGAGCAGATAGCCTTTAAAGTTTTTGTTGACCAGTTTCAAAAAATTCCGGCCGGTAACGGTTTCGTTGCCGGAAGCGTTCATCAGTGCGAACAACAGCAGGTTTTTGACGTATTTGTTTTGCAAAGAGGTCAACGGAATATTGCTGTCTATGCCTTTGCCGGCAGCTTTCAAAACCTTGCCGCGTTCTTTGGGAAATCTTACCTCTTCATCCATTTTGCGCTTTCTTTCTCATGAATATAAGGCATGAAAGCCTGAACCACTTTATGATACACTTCTTTTTTGAAATTAACAATCCGTTTCGGGGCATCTTCAATGTCTGTCCATTCGTAAGCCTTAAACTCAATTTCCTTCGGGTTGGTGCAAAAATCTATTTCGCTCTCTTTGCCGTAGAAATAAAACAATACCCAAAATTGCTCCTGCCCGACGTAGGAGCTGCCTTTTTGCCGGAATTTATCTATAACCTGCGGCGGAAAATCATAACGCAACGGTTTGGACAATAGGCTCACCGGTTCAACGGACGTGATGCCTGTTTCTTCGCGCAATTCGCGGTATGCAGCCGTCAAAACGTCTTCTTCGGTGTCAAGGCCGCCCTGCGGAAACTGCCATTGAAAATCTTCCTTGTCGGCGCGGGCACACATCAGAACTTTTTGTTTTTGATTAAAAACTACGATTCCGACATTTTTTCGATAAGCAGTCATTATTGAATCACCAGATTGGATACCGGAACCAGAGCAAACGGTTTGTTCAGTTCCATGTTTTTGGCTTCTTCGTATGAAACCTGCGGCGAAAAGGTTTTAATCCAGTTAAACAATTCGACAATGACAATCGGCTTGGGGTCGGCCACGATCAGAACCTGCCCTTTTTCAAACGCGATATATTCGGCTTTAAGCAGAGCCTTGTCGATGGCATCATGTCGGAAATCGGAATCAATGACGATGTCTGCCTTTTTACGCGGCAAGCCCTGAATTTCTATTTTGCTCAGACCTTCGCCGGCGGTTGCGTCGATCATAAGCAGACCGCGGTTGCGCAGCTCCTTAAGCAGTTCGATTAAAATTTCACGGTTGTCCTCGTCGGCAATGCCGTCATTGACGACAACGCCGCCGATCGGCGCTTCGGTTGACAAACTGCGTTGCAAACGTGCCAAAGCCTCTTCCTTGCTGATTGTCAGGCTTATTGACAACGGTCCGCTGTCGGCTTGTAAAAAGTTTTGGGAAGAAAGCAGCAGATCGACATAAGTCTCGTGGCCTTTTTGTCTGGTTCCGATAATTTTGGAACCGATGTCTTTGGCATAGGGCGTAAAAGAAAAAGAAACCTTGGAATCCAGCGCGCGGCCGATCTTGTCGAGAGACAGCGGATCAAACCCTATTCCCTTAACGATAATGGCCACTTTTTTGAAGTTGGGCAAAACGTCGACCGGATTCCCATACTCGACCCAGGGTTTTTTGTTGTCCGGAGAGATTTTTGGCAACGTCAGCCCGTTGACGGGTTCAACCAGTCCCTTGCTGTTCATAATGTTATTGAGAGTTTGGGTTTGCGGGGTGTCCGGCAGAGAGGCGAGATTCGGAATCTTGGCCAGAATATCTTCCATGCTTTTCTTTTTGGGCAATACAACTTCTTCGCGCAGTTCCTGCAAAACGTCGTCGTTTATTTCAAAGGACTTGTTTTCTTTGGACGATGCCAAAACCTTGTCCCACGAAGGAAGGGATAATACGAATTTCGGACTCTTGTTGTCTTTGTCAAACATCAGCTTGTCTATTTTGGAGAGATAAGCCGGCTCGCTCTTCTTTCCGGCAAACAGCAGACCGATAAGGGTAACGGCGATGATTGCCAGTCCGGTAATGATGATCAAAGCGTTGTCTGAAACGATTTTCCTGAACAAAGCGAAAACTCCTTAGTTGCCCGAGTGATAAATTCCCAAAGCCTTAACCAAATCGACGGCGCGCGCCAACTGGTAGTCCTTGCGCCATTCTTCGTTTTTGTCTTTGACGTTTTTGTCTGTTTTCTTGTCTTGAGCGGTTTTGTCCGCGGCTTCGTTTTTGAGAGCGTTGCCGTATTCCGCTTCGCTGAAGTTGTATGCACTGACGATTTCTTCGACTTTGGCCGGGTGTACTTCCACGTCGGGTTCAATTCCCTTGGCCTGAATCGAGCGTCCCGAAGGCGTATAATAACGGGCGGTCGTTAACCGCATGGCGCCGTATTTTCCGAGCGGAATAACAGTTTGCACCGAACCCTTTCCGAAAGATTTTTCACCGAGAATGATTGCACGTTTATGGTCTTGCAATGCGCCGGCTACAATTTCGGAAGCCGAAGCCGATCCGTCGTTGATAAGCACCACAATCGGCAGCCCGTCTGTAATGTCGCCGTTTTTGGCCGAATAACGAACGGTGTCTTCTTCGTTGCGCGAACGGGTTGAGACGATTTCGCCCTGATTCAGGAACAAATCCGAAACGCCGACCGCCTGATCAAGCAGGCCGCCGGGATTGTTGCGGACGTCAAGAACGATACCCTTGAGTTTGCCTTTAAGTTCTTTCTGCGCTTTTTTTACGGCTTTTTCAACGTTGGCGTCGACGTCTTCGCTGAAAGAAGTTATGCGGATATAGGCGACATCATCGGCCTTAATGTCGTTTTTGACGGATTGAATTTTGATTTCCTCGCGCTTGAGCGTCACGTCAAACGGTTTTTCGTTCAGGCGTCGGATATTGAGTTTGACTTTGGTTCCGACTTTGCCGCGCATTTTGTCAACCGCGTCATTGAGCGTCATACCCATAACGTTTTCTCCGTCAATGTTGACGATGTAGTCGCCCGGTTTCAAACCGGCTTTGGAAGCGGGCGTATCGTCAATCGGCGATACGATTTTGACCACGCCCTGTTCCATGGTAACTTCAATACCGAGACCGCCGAATTTCCCCTTGGTCTGTTCATTCATGTATTTGAAACTCTGCGCGTCGAGGTAGCTTGAATGCGGATCAAGCGAAACCAACATACCGTTGATGGCCGATTCGATAAGTTTCTTGTCGTCAACTTCTTCGACATAGGAATTTTTTGCACGTTCCATGACTTCGCCGAACAAGTTGAGCATTTCGTAAGTGTCGGCTTTTTCGGCGTTGGTTTCTTTTTTGGCCTCTGTGGGCTGTGCAACGCACAAAAGTCCGAGAATCAACAGAACAGAGAGCTTGTTTTTCATTTTTGTAATTTCCTTTTTCGTTTTACAACCGCATCCATGCTATCGGATCCACCGGTTGGTTGTCTTTTCTGATTTCGACGTAAAGTTTTGAATCTCCGTCCTCCGGCATTTGTCCCACCGGCTCTCCCGCCAGAAGCATCTGTCCGACGTCTACGTCAAAATTCTTCAATCCGGCCAGCAACGACAGATAACCGTCGCCGTGTTCGATAATAATCAGGTTACCGTAGCCGCGGAACGGTCCCGCAAAAATAACCGCGCCGTCAAACGGAGCAATAACCTGCGCGTCGTTTCGCGTCCGCAAAATAATTCCTTTGGAGGTAACGCCCTTTACCACCTGTTCGCCGTAGGCTGTGATAATCTTTCCGCGAGCCGGCAGCGGCAGGGTGCCTTTGGCTTTGGCAAAACCTCCGCTTATGCTGTTTATAACCGGAGATGACGATTTTATCAAGTCAGCAGTTTGTTTTTGTTCCGTTTTTTTTGCTTCAATCCGTCGCTGTTCTGCAGCTTTTTTCTCGGCCAGCCGCCGTTCTTTTTCTTTGCGCAGTTTTTCAAGCCGTTGTTGTTCAAGCCTGCCAAGCAGATCACGCAAATCCTGAGCCTGCGCCGCCAGTTTGTCGGCGTTGCGTTTAGCTTGTTCGCTGCGGATTTCCACGGCTTTGCGTATTTTGGACTTGCGCTGAACCAGCTGTTTCATTTTGGCGTGCTCTTTTTCCAGCACGGTTTTTTGTTTGGAAATCTGTGCAAACTGTTTTTCCACGCGGTTTTTTTTGAGAGAAATGGTTTCCAGTTCGTTGCGGATTCTCTCGGCGTTTTCTTCCAGATACGGCACTGTTTCCCGCAACAGCATTGCACTGCGGATAATGTCTACCGGCGACAGCGGTTGCACCAGCAGTGCCTCGGTCGGTTTCAGCGCCAGATTTTGCAATGCGGCAAGCGTTTTTATCAGATTGTCGTCTTCCTGACTGAAACCGGCTTCAGCTTCGGACAGCTCGCTTTTAAGCTTTTCAAGCTGGGCTTCCATCCTCGACAGTTTTTCCTCGTTATTCTGAATCTGTCTGGCGGCCTTGATCATTTCCTGACTGACCGAAGCCAGCTCCATGTTAATCTGAGTTGCCTGCGCCTGCAGTTTTTTGTGCTCAAGGCTTTGCTGCTGAACCTGTTGTTCGACTTTTTTGAGGTCAGAATCCGAAACCGCCAGCAGCTCGCCCGGAGCAATGCCGCAGAGCAGCAGTCCGGGGAGCAGATATTTGAAAGCGGTTTTCAGTTTCATTCCTTATTTTACCAACAGCGAAGTGCCGGTCATTTCCTTAGGCTGGTTGATGTTCAGAAGTTCAAGCATTGTCGGAGCCAGATCGGCAAGTTTGCCGTCTTTAAGAGCTTTGACGCCGCTTTGGTCGTTTACCAAAATGGCAGGGACTTTGCCGACGGTATGCGCGGTATAGGGCTGGCCGGTTGTCTCGTCGACCATTTTTTCGGCGTTGCCGTGATCGGCGGTGACAATCATCACGCCGCCGACGTCCTTAATGGCTTTTTCAACCTTGCCGAGACATTCGTCAACCGCGGCCACGGCCTTTAGCGCTGCTTCCATAATGCCGGTATGTCCGACCATATCGCCATTGGCGTAGTTGCAGATAATCACGTCAAAACGTTTGTCTTCAATGGCTTTAACCAATTGTTCCGTTACTTCATAGACGCTCATTTCCGGTTTGAGGTCGTAAGTTGCGACTTTCGGGCTGGCGATAAGGATTCTTTCTTCGCCCTTAAACTCTTTTTCCTCGCCGCCGTTAAAGAAAAACGTAACGTGGGCATATTTTTCGGTTTCGGCAATTCGCAGCTGAGTCAAACCGTGCTCGGCCACAACTTCTCCTAAAATATTTGTCAGGGATTCGGGCGGGAACATCGTCTGCATAAAGCGGTTGTGGTCGACCGAATACTCGGTCATGCCGACATGAGCGGAAAACTTGACTCTGCGCTTGCGGGCAAAGCCTTCAAAAGCGTCGTCTGCCAGCGCGTACAAAATTTCACGGGCGCGGTCGGCGCGGAAGTTGGCCATCAGTATGGCGTCGCCGTCTTCCATTCCCTGATAATCGCCGATAACGGCAGGAATAACGAATTCGTCGGTAACTTTTTCGGCATAGGAGGCTTGGATTGCCTCGTCCGCTGTGGCATAGCGTTTGCCGTCGGCGCTCAAAATATTGTCATAAGCCAGTTCTATGCGATCCCAGCGTTTGTCGCGATCCATTGCGTAAAAACGGCCTTCGATCGTTGCTATTTTTACCAGCGGCATATCCTTGACGGACTCTTCAAACTGTGCCAGATATTCGGCGGCCGATGCCGGCGGCGTGTCGCGTCCGTCCAAGAAGGCGTGAACGCGGGTTTTTATGCCGTTTTTGTTCAAAATGGCGCACAAGGCGACAATATGTTCCTGCGAGGAATGCACGCCGCCCGGCGACATCAATCCCATGACATGAGCGGTTTTGCCGTTGTCTTTCAAGGTTTCGATCATTTTAAGCAGAACCGGATTTCGCGCCAGCGAACCGTCTTTGACGGCAAGGTCTATTTTCGGGAGATCCTGCATAACCACGCGACCGGCGCCGATATTGGTGTGTCCGACTTCCGAATTGCCCATTTGTCCTTCCGGCAGTCCGACAGCAAGGCCGTAAGTTTCAATCAACGAATGCGGGCAGGTTTCAAACATGCGATGCCAGTTTGGGGTATGTCCCATTTCAATCGCGTTGTCGGGCGTTTTCGGCGCGCGATAGCCCCAGCCGTCCAAAATCATCAGCAATACGGGTTTTTGTGTCATCTTTTTCCTTCTTTCCTTAATCAATAAAACTTTTCCATATTATATATAATAAAACTTATTAGAAAAGCACTATTTTAGAGATTTTAATTCATAATTTTGCGCCAGATTTCCGCCGGCAGGTTGGCGCCGGACACCCCTTTCATCGGCGAGTTGTCGTCATTTCCGAGCCACACCGCGGCAATCAGCTCGTCGGTATAGCCGACAAACCACGCGTCGCGGTTGTCCTGCGAAGTTCCTGTTTTGCCAGCGGCAAATCTTCCGATCGCGGCTTTGCGTCCGGTTCCGCCGGTAATAACGCTTTCGAGCATGGAAGTCAGGTTACGCACCGCGTTTCGGTCAAGAATGGATGTTTTGTCCGGAGCCATGCGCTGATACAGCTGATAGCCGTCGCGGGTGTAAATTTCTTCAATTCCGTACGGATAAACGGCAAAACCGTTGTTGGCCAGCGTGGCATAGGCTGCCGCCATGTCGATGACTTTGACCTCCATGGTGCCGAGTACCAGCGAAGGCGAGTTTTGTATCGGCGTGGTAATGCCCATCCGCCGCGCATTGCGGATAATTTCATCGGCCGGAAGCTGTTGCGCCAGATTAATGGTTGCCAGATTAAGCGATTTGGCCAGAGCCTGGCGCAGCGTAACCGCGCCGTAGTATTTTTTGTCGGCGTTTTCGGGGCGCCAGCCTTTGATTGACAGCGGCGCGTCTTCAACAATGCTTTCGGGAGTGTATTCGTTTTCGAGCGCCGTGATGTAAACGAACGGTTTGAATGCCGAACCGGGCTGCCGTAGCGCCTGAACCGCACGGTTGAACTGGCTTCGGTTATAATCCGCACCGCCGACCATGGCGCGGATGGCACCGTTTTTGTCAAGCACGATAACGGCGCCTTGCGTCACGTTTTTGTGCTTGTTGGCGGCAATCGTCCGACTCAGTGCGCGAGAAGATTTTTCCTGCAATTCCTGGTCAAGCGTCGTCAAAACGTAAATGTCATTGTCGCGTTCGCCGATATAATCGTTGACCTGTCCGTAAATCCAGTCGGCAAAGTAGGCGCCGTCCGTAACCTTGGCGTTCTTTTCTCGTCCCAACGGCATTTGCAGAACGCGTTGATAATCTTTTTCGTCGATTAATTCGCTGTCGAGCATTATTTTCAAAACGACTTTGGCTCGTTCGACGGCTCGTTCTTTTGAAGCTGTCGGATTATAGCGTGAGGGAGCTTTGAGCATGCCGGCGATTACGGCCGCTTCTTTGATGTTAAGGTCACGGGAGGTTTTTTGAAAATACTTTTGGCTGGCAGCCTCGATTCCGTAGGTTCCTGCGCCGAGATAAACGCGGTTTAGATAAAGCGTCAGGATTTGTTCTTTGCTGAATTTGTATTCAAGCCAAAAGGCCAGCATCAGTTCCTGAATCTTTCGGCGGATGCTTTTTTGCGGGGTAAGAAACAGGTTTTTTGCCACTTGCTGGGTAATTGTGCTGCCGCCTTGAGCATAACGGCCGGCAAAAACGTTGGTCAGCATTGCGCGGACAAAGGAAATGAGGTCGAATCCGAAATGCTGGTAGAAACGCCGATCTTCGGTATAAACAATCGCGTCAATTACGTATTGCGGCAGTTCTTCCGAGCGAATGACTTCCGAATAAACCGTGCCGAAGGTCTGAATTTCGTTGCCGTTGTCGGCGATAATGGTGGTCGAAGGCCTGCGCGTTCGGTTGACGGCTTCCGTCATGTCGGGCATGGTCAGTACGCAGTAGGCCAGATAAATTAAGAAAGTTATCACCAACAGGCCAAAGATTTTGAAGAGCCTCCGGTGTTTTTTAAACCATTGTTTTGACTCTCTTTTTTTTGATGTTTTTTTCTTTTTCCGAGGTTTTCTCACGAGTCCGTCCCTTTTCCGGCTTGTCACGATTCACAAAATATTCTACAACTTAACCGTCACGCTAACACAAATAAGTTAAGGAAAATTTTATGAGCAGCATTTCGGTTTCCCTCAATGACGCGCTGAAAGCCAAATTGGTTCGGATTGCCTGCAAAAGCGGCAGATCTGTCGAAGAATGCGTTGCTCTGGCTTTGCGTGATTATGTCGAAAATTATGAAGACGTTTACAAAACAGACCTTTGTGCCGTCGATAATCTGGAGCGCAGTTTCTTTTTATCTGTTGGCGAATAGGTTTTTGTCGTTTATATTGACGGTGTCTGTCAACTTTGAGCGGAGAGCTGCTTAATGTCACAAAAAATATGCCTTATTGACGGTTCGGGATACATTTTCCGCGCTTTTTACGCCATGCCTCCGCTCAGCGCTCCTGACGGAACGCCGGTTAACGCCGTATTCGGCTTTACCAATATGTTCATACGCCTGACAGGCAAGATAAAATGCGATTATTGTTTGGTTTTGTTTGATGCCAAGCGTCAGAATTTCCGCAATGACATTTTCCCCGAATATAAGGCCACCCGCCGGGAGACGCCGGCAGAACTGATACCGCAGTTTCCGATAATTCATCGGGCGGTCGAGGTACTGAATTTGCATTTTTTGGAAATGGAAGGTTTTGAGGCCGATGATTTGATAGCGACTTATGCCGAAATGGCGCTGGCACAGGGGCTGGAAGTCGTCGTCGTTTCCGGAGATAAGGATTTGATGCAGCTGATCCGTCCCGGCGTCGAGTTTTTTGATCCGATGAAAGACAAGTTTTTTACGCCCGAGGACGTTAAGGAAAAATTCGGCGTTTATCCGGATCGTGTTGTCGACGTGCAGGCGTTGTCCGGCGACAGTATCGACAATGTTCCGGGGGTTCCCGGCATCGGGCTCAAAACGGCCGCCCAGTTGGTTAACGAATACGGTTCTTTGGAAGAAGTTTTGCGACATGCGCCGGAAATTAAGCAGGAAAAGCGCCGGCAGCTTCTGATCGACCATGCGGAAGACGCCAGAGTGTCTTTGCAACTCGTCACGCTCAAGTCCGACGTTCCGGTTCCTTCTGACATCAGAGCCTATAAGTGCATGGCTCCGTCCTTGGAAGTGATCGGAAAATTTATCCGCGACTATGGGTTCAATTCACTCAAATCCAAGATCGAACATTGGGTGTCTGAACGTTGTTCAACCCTTCCTGCCGAAAGTGTTGACACTGTATTTAAAAAAGTCGGAAAAAACTATTCCGAAATTGCTTCCGAGGCCGAGCTTCGGCGGTGGTGTGATCAAATCGTCAGAACCGGGTGCTTTGCTTTTGATGTAGTGTCCGGCGGTTCAAATCCGTTTTTTGACAATATCGAAGGTATTTCTCTGGCGGTTGAGCCGGGGCTGGCCTGCTATATTCCGTTGTCGGCCGAAACCGCGTCGGCAAATCTGGATTTGTTTTCTCGGTCCGTCTCGTCCCGCGGTCTTTCGGCGTCAGTCGTTGCGGATTGCCTGCGGCCGCTTTTTGCCGGCCGTTCGGTGCTTAAAATCGGTCACAACGTCAAGAGGGCGATGCATTTTCTGTCTCGGATTTTCGGCGCGGAGGCTGATTTTTTTCCGCTGGATGATGTTGCGGTTATGTCTTACGATTTGTACAGTTCCGAACATGGACACGGACTTGAGGAGCTGAGTCGGATTTATCTGGAGGAAGAGTTGCCCGAACCGGACAATATAACCGGCGCCGGTCGGAACAAAACAGCTTTTTCGGCGGTGGATTCTGCCGTGGCAGCTTCCTGGATGTGCACCCGTGCCGATTATGTTCTGCGTCTTTGGCATCTTTTCCGTCCTTTGCTTTTGGCAGAGCGTAAAACGGCGGTGTATGAGAATTTCGATCGCCGGCTGATTTCGGTCTTGTATGCCATGGAGCATCGCGGCATATTGGTTAATGCCAGGTCGCTGCGGGAGCTGAGCGTTTATTTTGACGGACTGTTGCGCTGTTATGAAAAAGAAATTTATGCACTTGCCGGCGAAGAATTTAATATTGGTTCGCCCAAACAGATCGGCGAGATATTGTTCGGAAAACTTGGTTATAAAGGCAAAAAAACGTCATCCGGTGCATGGCAGACCGGCGCCGAAATTTTGGAAGAGCTGGCTGAAAACGGCGTTAAAATGGCGAAAAAGATTTTGGACTGGCGCGAAGCCAGCAAACTCAAATCGACTTATGCCGACGCGCTCTACGCCCTGCTTGACAAAGACAACCGCATCCATACCACCTATTCGCAGATCGTTGCCAATACCGGGCGCCTGGCTTCCAATAATCCCAACCTCCAAAATATTCCGATACGCAGCGAAGAGGGCAAAAAAATTCGCGCCTGTTTTATCGCCAGAGCGGGTTACAAACTGATTTCTTCGGATTATTCGCAGGTTGAACTGCGGCTGCTGGCCAGCGTGGCTGATGTCAAAAAGCTCAAAGAGGCTTTTGCCGCCGGCATAGACGTCCATGCTGCCACGGCGTCGCACGTTTTCGGCGTACCGCCCGAGAAAGTTGACGCCGGTATGCGTCGCCATGCCAAAGCGATTAATTTTGGCATTGTTTACGGTATCTCGGCTTATGGCTTGGCTCGGCAGATCGGTGTCGAACCGGCCGAGGCGCGTGCTTATATCGAAGCTTATTTTGCGCAGATGCCCGAAATTCGCGCCTATATGGACGAAACAATTAAATTTGCCCGTGCGCATGATTATGTTTTGACGCCGTTTGGCCGCAAATGTGCCGTTTTCGGTATCAACGATTCTAACAAACGTTTGGCCGCCAATGCCGAGCGTGCGGCCATCAATGCACCGATTCAGGGCGGTGCTGCGGATATTATCAAACTGGCGATGATAAAAATCGAACGCGAACTCAGAGCCAAGGGATTTAAAACGCAGATGTTGTTGCAAGTTCATGATGAACTTGTGTTTGAAGCGCCCGATGACGAGGTTGAAGAGGTCGGCCGACTGATTAAGGAAATTATGGAAAGCGTGGTTGCTTATGATGTTCCGTTTGTTGCGGAAGTCGGCATCGGCGACAATTGGGCCGAAGCACATTAAAGGGTACTCCGCGGATATGAAAACGCCTGATTCTCCGTATTCTGACAAATGCGGAGACAGACAAGGGAAAGGGGAGGTCAGTTCTTGACGCAAGCAAGGATTTCTTCCTTTTTTCAAATTCCCCTTATTCGAAACTTTCTTAGAAACAAGATTTTGTTGTTTAGACACATCACAGCAAAATCAATAAAGTTGTTCAATTTTTGTGCACTTTGACGTCCTGCATTGGTGGCATCTAAAATAATTGTTCTCAAAGCTTTGACGGCGATCTGCAGAATCGCCTTATGAGGAGGATTCTAATCAATAAAAGTTAACGGAAAGTTACCGATTCCCGTCAATGATTCCGGCGATTCGTCGCAAACCGAGACACAGATTCGCTTTGCGCGGAATAAATTTTTTTTGCCTTTGATGTTTCGGAGGTTAAAAAACTGGGCAAAACTATGTATAAAACACGAAATTTGCTTGGTAATTTTTCAAGTCAGGTGTATATTCTAACCAATAAAAACGCTTAGAAAACAAAAGAGGACAAGAGAATTATGAGTGAAATGACCACGGAAGAGATTTTGGCCGAAGAAAAACAATACGGCGCCGACTCGATTAAAGTGCTCAAGGGGCTGGATGCGGTTCGCAAACGTCCCGGAATGTATATCGGCGACACCGACGACGGTTCAGGTCTGCATCACATGATTTATGAGGTGCTTGATAACGCGATTGACGAGGCTTTGGCCGGTTATTGCGACAAGACCGAGGTCATTCTCAATCCCGACGGCTCGGCTACCGTTCGCGACAATGGCCGCGGTATTCCTGTCGGTATGCACGAAGAGGGCGTTTCGGCAGCAGAAGTCATCATGACCGAGCTGCATTCCGGCGGTAAGTTTGACAATAATTCCTACAAAGTTTCCGGTGGTTTGCACGGGGTCGGCGTTTCGGTGGTCAATGCCTTGTCTACCTGGCTCAAGCTGCGCATTTGGCGCGAGGGACACGAGCATGTTTGTTCTTTTGCCAACGGCAACATTACAGAACATTTGAAAGTGGTCGGCGATGCTCCCGGTCGTCACGGAACCGAAGTTACCTTTCTGCCCTCGCCCGAAACGTTTACGCAGACAGAGTTTAATTTCGAGACTTTGGAACGCGCCATTCGCGAAAAGGCTTTTCTTAATTCCGGCGTCTATCTGAGGCTGATTGACAACCGCGGCGCCGAACCGCGCGAAGTGGATTTTCACTATGAAGGCGGTTTGAAGGCTTTTGTCAACCACATCAACAAATCCAAAGCGCCGTTGCATGAAGAAGTTATTTTCTTCTGCGGCGAGAAAGACGATATTGCGGTTGATTGCGCCTTGCAGTGGACCAACGCTTACAACGAAAGCATGCTTTGCTTCACCAACAATATTCCGCAGAAAGACGGAGGAACCCATCTTGCCGGTTTTCGCGGTGCTTTGACGCGCAGTCTGAACAACTACGTTCAGGAAAACGGACTGCTGAAAAAAGACAAGGTTGTCCTCACGGGCGATGATATGCGCGAAGGTTTAAGCTGCGTTTTATCCGTTAAAGTACCTGATCCGAAGTTTTCGTCGCAAACGAAAGACAAATTGGTTTCTTCGGAAGTCCGTCCGGTTGTGGAAAGCGTTGTTAACGACAAATTGTCGGAATGGCTGGCGGAACATCCCAATGAAGCCCGCGTTATTGTCGGCAAAATCGTCGAGGCCGCCACGGCTCGCGAGGCCGCCCGCAAAGCCCGCGAACTTACCCGCCGCAAGGGAGTGCTCGATATAGCCTCGCTTCCCGGCAAGCTGGCCGATTGTCAGGAAAAAGACCCGGCTTTGTCTGAAGTCTTCATCGTTGAGGGAGATTCCGCCGGAGGCTCCGCCAAGCAAGGACGTCATCGCCGCAATCAGGCGATTATGCCGTTGCGCGGTAAAATCTTAAACGTTGAACGTGCGCGTTTTGACAAGATGCTGAATTCTGCCGAAATCGGTACTATCATTACCGCGCTCGGTACGGGTATCGGCCGTGACGACTTTAATCCCGACAAGTGCCGCTATCACAAAATTATCATCATGGCCGATGCCGATGTCGACGGCAGCCACATTCGCACGCTGTTGCTGACCTTCTTCTACCGCCAGATGCCCGAATTGATTGAACGCGGCTATGTCTATATTGCCCAGCCGCCGTTGTACAAGGTCAAAAAAGGAAACTCCGTTCTCTACATCAAAAACGAACGCGAAATGGATGATTATCTGGTTCGCGGCGGCTGTGACGATGCGACGTTGATTTTGGCAGACGGCGAGCAGATTGCAGGACAGGATTTGATTGATTTGGTTGAGAAAAACCGCAAAGCTCGTTCGATGATTGCCGCTTTGAGCAAAAACGTGCCGGAAAAAATCGTTGAACAGATGGCGATCATGGGACTGTTTGATCCGGAACTCTTGAGTCGTAAAGAGGCTCTGCACGCCGAGCTGGACAAACTGGCCGCCCGCCTTGATTCGCTGGAAGCAGAATATGACCACGGCTGGAAAGCCGAGGCGCAGGATGACGGTTCGCTGCTGTTCAGCCGCACGTTGCGCGGCGTGACCGAAAAACATATCATCGGCGCCAATATTCTCGACAGTCAGGAAGCGCCGATGCTCAAAGCGCTGCAGCCGGTTTTGGCCGAAACTTTTGCCCGAGTCAGCACTCTGGTGTCAAAACAAGGGGTTGAAAAGCGGATTTTCGGTCCGGTAACTTTTGTCGACGCGGTTATCGCCGCCGGCAAAAAGGGCATTACCATCCAGCGTTATAAAGGATTGGGCGAGATGAACCCCGAGCAGTTGTGGGAAACCACCCTTGATCCGGAAGCGCGTTCGCTTCTGCAGGTTCGTATTGATCGCATGGAAGAAGCCGACGAAACTTTTGCCACCTTGATGGGTGACGTGGTTGAACCGCGCAAGGAGTTCATTCAGGACAATGCTTTGAATGTTGTGAATTTGGATATCTGATAAAAAGCGGCGCCTGAAAGCGCCGCTTTTTTCAAAGGCTTTTCTTGACACAAAAAGCAATTATATTAAACTCGCCCGTATAACAGACAAGGAGAACCAAGTGAATAAAATTCTGCTGCCGATTTTGTTCAGTTTGTGCGTTTGTTCATTCGCGCGGGCGGGCGAGTGGTCTTTTGAGGTGTCGGGCGATATCCGCGGCGCCTACGGCTATTCTGACGTTTCCGAGCGTTTCGAAAAATACGATGACAATAACAATGCCTTTGGTGACGCCGAAATCAACCTCAACGCTTTTTATGAGGCTGACGAAGACTATACTCTGAGCCTTAATCTTGATGCCATGGTCGGCGTTGACGAAGAATTACAGAACTATAATCAGGGACGCTGGGGCGAGGAGGCCTACGCGGTTGCGGAGACGCCGTGGGGCTCTTTGCAGGGCGGCCAGATGTACAATGTCGATTATCAGTTTTACGAAGGAGCGCCGCGGGTCGGTATTTTGCGCAGCAATTCCGATATGGTCAATTTCATTAGTAATCCGAACTGGAAACGCACCTCCAAAGAAACAAAATTTGCCACGCTTGACACCGTTTATGTCAATACTGACGGCGTGGCGCCCAAAGTCAGTTATGTAACGCCGGAATTTTTGGGAACCAAGGCCGGTTTCAGTTATGTTCCGGACGCTTATAATCGTCGAGGCCTAATTAACAAACATGCTGATTATGCCAAGGACGACGGCTGGGTGGGCGTCGTTTATACCGAGCAAGATCTTGGCTGGCTGGATATGAGCGCTTCCGCGGGGTACGCGCAGTTTCACAAAGATGACAGGGAATTTTCTGCCGGTCTCAGGCTTCGCCGCGGCAACTGGAGCCTGGGCGGAGGTTGGCGCAAAACTTATGTTGACGGCCGAGACGATCGCTTAGCGGCTGATGTCCGACTGCCGGAGTTTTTTGACGAATATCGTGAAGGCCAGGCGTGGGAAGCCGGCCTCGGTTATGAAATCGGACCGTTTCAAAGTGCTCTGACTTATTTTGAATCCAAGGCCGAAAGAACGAGTAACAAAGATAAAATCTGGATGTTTTCCAACCAGTATCAGATAGGCCGAAACCTGCTTGTTTATGCCGCCGTTGCGCATGTCGATTTCGAAGGTGCGACGCATGCGCTTGAAGACAATAATCAGGGCTGGGCTTTTGTCGGCGGTGCCGGATTGACTTTTTAGGAGAACTTAATGTCTAATATTCTGTTTATTTCTAAGGATGAAATTTTCAAAAATGATCTGATGAGCCAGATTCAAACACATGCCGGAGGTTTTGATTTTATTACGCCGGATTCGGCGTCTTCTTCCGATATTCTGCTGATAGACGAAGACTGGAGTGCTTTGCAGAAATATCATGCCCAAAATCTTCGTGCGCCGACAATTTTTATAACTTCGTCTCCGGAAGATATTGAAGAACCGGACAATGTCAATCATCTGATCGTTAAGCCGTTTGAATTAGGCTTTTTTCTGGATGAGTTGCGTGCCTGTCTGAATATTTACGACAACAGCGAGGAAGGGTTTCTTACGTTTAACCGCTATCGGCTGCGTCCGGCACACAAGGATATTGTTAATCTGCGCAATAATGAGGAAACCAAGTTGACCGAAAAAGAAATTGCCGTTATAAAATATTTATACAAATTTCAAGATCGGATTGTCGGCAAAAACGAACTTTTGCAGGATGTTTGGGAATATTCGCCCGATGTTACCACGCATACGATCGAGACGCATATCTACCGCCTGCGCCAAAAGGTCGAACACGACGATCCGGATTCTCAGTTGATTCTGACGGTTGACGGCGGCTATCAGCTGAAGGTTTAAAAACGGCAAAGCCTTCCCTGATTCATACTTTTTTTGTAATCTGTATATAATCAAGTTGGATATGCTTGTCAGACAATAACAGATTATAATATGGAAATCAAAGTTTTATTTCCGCCAACACGGGGACATGGTCAGACGGACGGCCACACAGGCGCAGTTCCTTGATAACCGTGGCGTTCAGCAGGCGGTGCCGCAAATTCGGCGTAACCCAGATATGATCCAGCCGCCGGCCTTTGTCATTGGTTTGCCAGTTGGGATTGCGATAACTCCACCATGAATAAATTTTCTGCGGCTCGGGGTAGAATTTGCGTACGGCGTCGACAAAGTCCAGCGATTGAAACAGCCGCGTCAGCCGCTCGACTTCCACCGGCGTGTGCGAAACGACTTTCAAAAGCTGTTTATGGCTCCATACGTCGTTTTCCGACGGCGCGACGTTAAAATCGCCGCACAACAGCATTTTTTTGTTTTGCAGTTCGCTTCTGTGCTGTTCAAAATACTCGGCGATGTCGTCCATAAAACAAAGTTTGTGCGCAAAGGCCAGATTCTCAATCGGATCGGGAACGTCGCCGCCGGCCGGAATGTAAATATCATTGATTTCAATGTCATCAAAAACCGTTGCCCGGATATGGCGGGCGTCTTTTTTGCCCACCCAGTCGCATTGTTCAACTTCTTTGAGCGGGTGCTTGGAAAGAATTGCCACGCCGTTGTAGCCGGCCTGTCCGTAAAGGGCAATATGCTCAAACCCGAGCCCGCGGATTTCCGCAAACGGAAAGTCTTCTTCTTTGGCCTTGACCTCCTGTATGCAGATAATGTCAGGATTTGTCAGCTGGCAGAGCAGCTTCAGCGGAGCCAGCCGGATGCGGACGGAATTGACGTTCCAGGTAACGAGCTTAAATGAGTCCATGATTATTTTTTCTTCTTATAGCTGCCGCCGTTTTTGACTTTTTTGAACTTAAAGATTTTGTCGTTGAGCTCGTTGTCTTTTTTGATGTCATAAAGCGAAACCGAAACTTCGACGCTTTGCGGATCGACGATTTTCCATTGTTTGAGCTCCATCGGACTGTTGGAAAAGACAAGCGTAATCGGCCCCAAGTCGCCCTTGTCGGCATAATCAAGCGTAATTGAGGTCGATCCGGCGTCCTGATAAAAATCGGAAATTTTGATTTTTTTGCCGTCGATTTTAATGTCATTGGCCAGAATCAGACTGGCCGGGATATCGTCGTAATTGATATGCGTGACTTGGTCAAGCTCCGTGTCGTTATAAACGATAAAGTCCCCATCGCCGACAATCAGAACATTGGTCGGATCGGCATATTCCATGCGGATTTTGTTTGGTTTTTTTATAAACAGGCGTCCTTCGGCGGTGGCGCCGTTGCTGGCCATCTGTACAAAAGTGGCTTCCATGCTCTTGATGTTGTTGAGGTAATCTTCAATCTTGCGGATGTTTTCCGCGCTTTGGGCATGAGCCGCGCCGCTCCACAATAAAACGGCAGTCAGAATAGCAAGCTTTTTTTTCATGATAACACCTGATTTGTTTTACGAATATCTCTTCTAATATAATCAATAAAACAAATTAGTAAATACAAAGATACCCCTTGTTAAGCAAAAAGCCTGCTGAAAACAAAGGGTATCCGAAAAGCCGATTAGTAATTTCTGGAGCAGCCGCCCGAACGAGTAGAGCTTTCGCTGTTTTTGGAGTCGCTTTTTTTAGAATCGGAAGCGGCGCTCTCACGGCTTGAAGATGCAGACATTCTTTCGCCGGAAGATTTGGAAGAGCTGTCTCTCATATCATTACACATTATAAAATCTCCTTAAAATTTCTGATGAATTATGCAGGATATATGTCCTGCATCGTTAATAAATCTAAGAGACAAAGTATAAAAAACAATAGAACCTAGTCTTAAGTATTGCGAGCTTTGAAGACGCCGTTTTCAAACCCCTGAATGGTCGCATCTTGCTCAGCCAGTTCCAGTCGTCGGCAGGCTAAGGCGACGTATTCTTTTTCCTGTTCGATACCGATAAAACGACGCCCGAGTTTTTTGGCGGTAACGGCGGTTGTGCCGGAACCGACAAAAGGATCAAAAACCAAATCGTTCGGATTGGATGATGCCAAAATCAATTTGGCAATCAGCTTTTCGGGTTTTTGAGTCGGATGGTTGGTGTTTTCGCTCATTGACCAGAACGGGATTGAAATGTCCGTCCAGATGTTGGAAGGGCAGGTCAGCCGCAGTTTCTCGCCGCCGATTTCCTTCCAGTCTTTGGGACTGCCGCTGCGATCGCGGTAAGGAGCAAGAACCGGTCGCTGTATTTTAACGGCTTCCGTATTGAAAGTGTAATTTTTGCTCTTGGTAAAGAACCAGATGTCTTCCAGACAGTTTTTCCAGTTGTTTTTGGCGCCGCGGCCTTTTTCTCGCTCCCAGGAAATGCGGTTTTGCAGAATAAAGTATTTACATGCCGTTTCCGGAATGACGATGGATGTTTTCCAGTCGGAACAAATATAAACGGAGGCGTTTTCTTTAAGCAGGGGTACGGTCATTTCCAACCAGCAGTCGAGCCATTTTTTGTAGGTTTCCAGATCGCATTGCCGAAAGGTGCTCTGTCCGAATGTTTTGGTCAGGTTGTACGGCGGATCGGCAATCATCAGATCAACGCTGTTCGGAGGCAGTTTGGGCATGATTTTCAGGCTGTCGCCGCAGACAATCCGGTCGGTGACTTCGTTCGTTGAATAGGTTTTCTGATTTTTTAAAGCCAAAGCCGCATAAGCGGCCGTTTCTTTTGCCGTCAGCTCAATGGTTTTGTTGCGGGGTGCTTTGCAGCGCTGAGGCAACTTAATCTTCTCCGAATTTGTTGTCGAGCAGGGATTCCAGCGCCTGCATGGCCTCTTTACCCTGTCTGCCCGAAGTCGTAACTTTGATGGTTGTGCCTTTGGAAGCCGCCAGCATCATCAGTCCCATAATTGAGCATCCGCTGACGCTTTGACCGATTCTCTCGACTTCGACCTCGGCGTCAAAAGGTTCGATGGTTTTGACAAAGGCCGCCGCCGCGCGGGCATGCAGGCCTTTTTTGTTTTTGATTTCCAGGTCTTTGGTAAAAGTTTCGCTCATTTCCTAAAGTCCCAATAACTGAGAGGCTACGTTGATATATTTCTTGCCGGCTTCCTGTGCACCCTCGACCGTTCCTTTGAGGTCTTTTTCCTTGCGTAGCGAAGCGATTTTAATCAGCATCGGCAAATTCATGCCGGCAATGATTTCGACTTTGGCTCGATCCATAATCGAAATTGCCAGGTTCGAAGGCGTGCCGCCGAACATGTCGGTCAGAACGACCACGCCGGAACCGTCGTTGACGGTCTCGACTTTTTTGAGAATTTCGGCACGCCGCATTTCCATGTCGTCTTCGGGACCGATACATACCGGCTCAACCTGCGTCTGTTTGCCGACCACATGCTGCATTGCCGAAATAAACTCATTGGCCAGATTGCCGTGCGTAACCAATACTAAACCGATCATTTTTTCACCTGCTTCTTTATTTGCCGGCCGAGCCGCTGGACCAGATTTTAACGGCGCCGAAACTTTTCAAAAGTTCTTCGCGGCTTTTGGCCTTGACGATTTCGTCTGCGCGGGTTTGGTGTCCTTCAAAAACGATTTCTTCAACATTTTCGACCGGAACGGCATAGACGCGTTCAACCATTTTGCCCTTGAGTTCGACAATCATCACAAATTCGGATTCGGCCAGCGGTGCCGCCGTTTCTTCGTGAATGTCGTCCAGACGTACCGCCAGATGAGCGTCTCTCTTCAGCAGAGCGGTCTGTCTGCCGTCAAATTCCAACACCGGATTTTCCGGAAGGCCGTCGCGCGCGTCGATAAAAATCGCCAGTTCGCCGTATTTGTTTTCGATGATTTCGTAAAAATCCTGTTTCTCAATCAGAGTATAATATTGTGTTTCCATACCTTCGGGGCCTTCTTCGTTGAGTAAATTTTAAATTTATGTTATTACAATAATCGAAAAGTGTCAATTTTGAGTTAAAGCCATGGAAAAAAACGCAGTAAAATTTGTCTGGCATTATGCCGGAATTTTTAAATGGTTTATTCTTTTGATGATTCTTTTGCTGGTTGTCGGACAGGTTTGCCGTCAGTTTATGCCGTATTACCTGTCGCGGCTGTATGATTCGGTTTCCACATTTGCCGATACGCCGCAGGCCTGGCACGGCATTTTGTTTTGTATTTTTATGGCTTTTGTCATGCAGTTTGTCGGCTCTGTCATTGCCAACAGCAATTTCTTTATTGTCGCGCATATTATTCCGCGGCTTCGGACGATTGTCATCCGCGACGTTTTTGACTACGTCAACAGACACTCGATGGCGTTTTTTACCGAGGAAATGACCGGCAACATATCTAATAAGATACAGCAACTTGAAAACGGTACCTGTGACCTGATGGAACGCAGCGTCGACGCTTCATGGGGGTTGTTTTATGTTGTGGTGGGTCTGGTGGTTCTAAGCTCGGTCAGCGTCTGGCTGACGCCGGTTTTTGCTTTGTGGTCGGTCTGTATCATTGCTCTCGGTTTTTACCTCGGCCGAAAGATAAATCTTCTTTCCAAAGAAACCGGCAGGGAGCAGAGCCGCGCCAATGGCATGATTGTCGATTCGATAGCCAATTACAGCGAGATAAAAAGTTTTGCCAATTTTCGTTTTGAACGCCTGCATCTGTTGAGGGCGTTGCGCCGTCTGCGCAAAGCCGAAAGCCGCGAGCAGTTCGGACAGGGAAGCATTATCATGATTCAGCATCTGTCGGTCGTTGTTTCGTTCTTGGGGTTTATGCTGTACAGTATTTGGTTGTTTTCCGAAGAAATATTGAGCGCTGCGGACTTTATTTTTGTCAATGCGTTGTTCATGACCATGAGCGGAACAATTTTCAACATTACCTGGTCTTACAACGGACTGTTGCGTATCTTCGGCAAAATAACCTCCGCGTTGGAAACGTTGTCGGTCGAGCCCGAAATTGACGATTCCCCGCAAGCCCGAAAAATCGCTTTTGATAAGGTGCGGATTGATTTTGAAAACGTCGGTTTTGCATATAAAACGCGTCACCGGATTTTTTCCGGCCTGAATTTAAGCATAAAACCGGGTGAAAAAATTGGTCTGGTCGGACCTTCCGGCGGCGGAAAGTCGACGTTTATCAAGCTCCTGGCGCGTTATTATGACGTTTCCGAAGGCGGCGTCAAAATCAACGGCGTTGATTTGCGCGACATGACACAGGAATCGCTGCACCGGATGATTGCCGCCATTCCGCAGGATGTCTGCCTGTTTAACCGTTCGCTTTACGAAAATATCCGTTATGGGCGTACTTCGGCAACGGAAGCCGAAATTTACGAGGCCGCCGAAAAAGCCGCTGCCGATGAGTTTATCCGCCGACTTCCCAAAGGTTACCGGACGGTTGTCGGCGATCGCGGCGTCATTCTTTCGGGCGGTGAGCGTCAGCGTATTGCAATTGCCCGTGCCATCCTTAAAAATGCGCCGATTCTGGTTTTTGACGAAGCGACATCGGCTTTGGACAGCGAGAGCGAAAAGCATATTCAGAAGTCGCTTTCGCTGCTGATGAAGAACAAAACCGTGATCGCTGTCGCGCATAGGCTTTCAACATTGCGCGAAATGGATCGGATTTTGGTTTTGGACGACGGCAAAATTATTGAGGAAGGCTCGCACAAATCGCTGTTGCGCAAAAAAGGAACCTATTACAAACTCTATAACATGCAGGCCGATGGTTTTCTGAACTATTCTTCAAACAGCTGATTGTCTTCAATATGCAGAAAACGGGCTTTGCCGCGCAGGCTGTCAAACAGCTCGGCGTTGGTTGAAGTAATCCAGGCTTGCACGTTAAGTTCCTGAATTTTGCAAATAAGAGCTTCACGCTTGAGGTCGTCCAAATGAGCGACGACTTCGTCCAGAAGCATGATCGGTGCAAATCCCTTATACAAAGACTGGCATTTGCTTTGTGCGAGAATAATGCTGATAAGCAGCGACTTTTGCTCTCCGGTGGAGCAGAGGTCGGCAGGCATGCCTTTTTTGCGGTAATAGACCTTAAAATCTGTTCGGTTAACGCCGTCAATCGTGTCGTTATAAATCACGTTGCGGCGCATTTTGTGCAAAATTTCGCGATAGCGGTCTTCTGCTTCAATTGCCGGCAGAGTATCGAGCAGCTTTTCAATCGTACCGTCGAGCTCCAGTCGCACACTCGGAAAAACATCGTCGGGCTCGTGTTCGATAAAGGTATTGAGACGCGCAATCTGTTCGCGCCGCGCCGCTGCAATCGCTACGCCGGCCGACGCCATGTTTTCTTCAAGGCCGGAAAGCCAGAAATTATCCTGCTTGCCGTCTTTGAGCAGGCGGTACCATTCTTTGTACAAATGTTCAAAAGAAGAAATGCGTTTGGCATGTTCCGCGTCAAAGTCATAAACCAGACGATCCAGAAAACTGCGCCGCGGCTGGCTTCCGCCGCGAAACAACCGATCCATCTGCGGTGTCAGCCAGATAGCCGATATATAATTGCCGAGTTCAGCCTGCGAAGAAACTTTGTTGCCGTCGATTTTTACGATTCTTCTTTCAAAATTCCGAGAGCCGTCTTCGTCTTCGCCGACTTCGCGCAACACCGGTTCGACCGCAGTGGCAATATCATAACAATCGTCGCCTTTGCTGACCTTGGCCGCGACCGCCCAGCTGACGATACTGTTGAAAGATGAGCCTTCCGTTGCCGAAATGCGTTTGATGTCGGCCAGTCTGGCGCCGCGCAAACCGCGCCCAGGCGTCAGAAAAGAAATTGCTTCTAGAATATTGGTCTTGCCGGCGCCGTTGTCTCCGGTAATGACAATCGGTTCCGTTCCGGCATTTATGCGCAAAAACTGATAGTTCCTGAAGTCAGTTAAAGTCAGACGCATAACGCCTGACTTTTCAACTGCAAAACTATCCAAGTTATATGCCAGATTATCCATCTTTTTGCGTGCTATACTCTCATAGGCATCAAAACGTAGATCGCGCTGGCGTCGGAAGTGTCATGAATAACCGACGGGGAAGAACCGTCCGCGAAAGAAACACGAACCGTTTCACCTTTGATTTCGGCCAGAATATCGAGCAGATAACGGAAATTATATCCGATTTCCAGAGGCTCTGATTCATATTTTGCTTCCAAATCTTCCGAAGCGCTGCCGAGATCGGGGCTGGACGTTACAATCGTTACTTTGTTCGGATGCGTCAGCATTTTAATGGCGCGGGTACGTTCGGCGACAACCGATACGCGATCAACTGCCGAAGCAAGTTCTTTGACGTTAAGCTCAAGATTTTTGTCATTGTCTGTCGGAATGACGCGCTCATAGTCGGGGTACGTTCCGTCAATAAGTTTCGATGTCAGGGTAACGTCGGCAAAAGAAAAGCGAACTTTGTTTTCCGATATTTCGACCGTTACGTTTTCAACCGAATTGTCATCCAGCAGCTTTCTGATTTCGGTAATCGTTTTGCGCGGAATAATTACGCCTTTGAGTTCTTCGGCGCCTTGCGGCAGCGGTGTTTCGACGCAGGCCAGACGGTGACCGTCGGTGGCGACGACGCGCAGAACGCTGGATGAGCCTTCTTTCTTGGCATGAACATACAAACCGTTCAGGTAATATCTGGTTTCTTCGGTCGAAACGGCAAACTGCGTACGGTCAATCACGTCTTTAAGTTCGTCTTTGGCCATCACGAAACTGGTCGGAAGCTTGTCGCCGGAAATAACGGGAAAGTCTTCGACGCCGATTGTCGACAGCGAAAATTTAGAACGTCCCGAAGATATGGTTAACTGACCTTTTTCGTCGGGGAACGTCAACTCGACCTGTGAACCGTCGGAGAGTTTGCGTACAATGTCATAAAGCATGTGTGCCGGAGCGGTCGTTGCACCGGTTTCAACAATTTTTGCGTCAGTAATTTCTGTAATTTCGGTGTCCATGTCTGTTGCTTTAAAGCTTATGCCGTCACCCAGCGCTTCAATACGGACGTTTGACAGAACGGGAATAGTGTTTCTTTTTTCGACAATGCTCTGGACATGGCTGAGCGTTTTTAATAAGTTTGCGCGTTCAATAGTAAATTTCATGTTCAATTTCCACCAATGGTTAGAATCAAAAACGGTCTACCGTTAATTTATAACCGATTTTAGCATAAACTCCGAAAATCAGAAACTCAATCGACGAATCATCAACAACTTTTTTGGCTTTTTCAAAAGCCGTTCTCTCTGAAAGTTTGTCCGGTTTTCTGCTCGAAACTTTTGCCGGATCGTTTCATGCCTTTGGGATACCAAAATACCGGCAGACGCTTTCTGCGCTGCCGGAATTTTGTTGTCAGATACTTAGGCTTCCAGAGCTCTTCTCAGAGCATCAACGTTTTCGGCCAGCGAAACGTCTTCAACGATCAGTTCTTCGACTTTGCGAACGGCATGCATGACCGTTGTGTGGTCACGGTCGAATTTTCGGCCGATTTCCGGCAGTGAGCGCGAAGTCAGCTGTTTGGCCAGATACATTGCGATCTGGCGCGGGCGAGCCACGGTGCGGGCACGGCGCGAAGACTGCATTTCCTTGACCGAAATGTTAAAATGTTCAGCCACTTTTTTCTGGATTTCGTCAATGGTCGTACGTTTGTCAAACGAACGCAGCATATCTTTGAGAACGTCCTGCGTCATGTCAAGCGTAATCTCTTTGTCGGACAAAAGTTGCGAATGAGCGATCACGCGGCGCAGAGCACCTTCGAGCTCGCGGATGTTGGAAGTGATTTTCTGCGCCAGAAATTCGGCAACGCGCTCAGGCAGTTCAATTCCGAGCTGACGGGCTTTATTGTTGAGAATGCCCATTCTGAGGTCAAAGTCGGTTGCATGGATGTCTGCAACCAGACCGCAGCCGAGACGCGATTTGAGGCGGGTTTCGATTCCTTCCAGATCCGCCGGAGATTTGTCGGCGGAAATGATAATCTGACGGCCTTCTTCGATCAGCGAATTGAAGGTGTAAAAGAACTCTTCCTGCGTCGTGTCTTTGCCGCCCATAAACTGAACGTCGTCCACCATCAAAACGTCAACCGAGCGAAATTGCTCTTTGAATGCGGTAGTATCTTTGTAACGCAAAGCGCGTACGAATTTGTACATGAACTTTTCGGCCGACAGATAAACGATGTTGCGGCTCGGATCCTGCTGTTTGATATGCCAGGCGATGGCGTGCATGAGGTGTGTCTTGCCGAGGCCGACGCCGGAATACAAAAACAGGGGATTAAAAGAGATATTTCTCGATTCGGCGACTTTGCGGGCGGCGGCATAAGCAAATTCGTTGGTTTTGCCGACAACGAAATTGTCAAAAGTGTACTGAGGATTCAGAGGAACAGAAAGGGAGTCGTTCAGAGAACCTTCGTTGCTGTTGGCAATAACGTTGTTGATTCCGGATTGATAAATGTTTTGCGGCGACGGCGTCGACGTGATTTTCTTCAAAAGCGAGCGACAGGTCGGATCATAGAGGCTGCGCGGTTCTTCCTGAACGGATTGGACGACAAAGTTAATGTTTTTAATCGCGGGATTCTTCTTTTCCCAAATTTTGTGAATACGGTCGCTGTAGTGCGTGATAACCCAGTTTCTCATAAAGCGTGTCGGAACGCAGACATTCATAACGCCGTCGTTAAAAGAACCCGGTGTCAAAGGCTTCAGCCAGCTGTCAAAAGCGGTTTCCCCGACCTCGGTTCTCAACTGGCTGCAAATCTGACCCCACTGATCCTGCACGGAACTGTCGTTATTTATTGCTTCTTCAGCCATTTTTACTCCCCAATTTAAATCAAAAATTAAACCCGAGATTAACCTTGCATAAACCGTCTTTTTTGCCCGCCGAAAATTCGGCAAAACTTTTTCGAATTTTGTTTTGTTCGAGCCCCGTGTGTCCGGTGTCCAAACAAAAACTACTGTTCTCCGAAGTCAAAAATCTTTTGAAAATCCGTTGCTGTTTCTGCCGAATATCCGGAGACTGTCGTTCCGGCGGAAACCTTTTCAAGATTTTTCGGACAATTCCCCAAAAGGCGGAACATGTAGTTGTTAACAAACTAATATCTTTCAATCCAATTTGTCGGGAAAGTGATTCGATTTTTTCGTTTTGCTTTCTTAACAAATCCTTAAAAAGTGATTCGGATGTTATCGGCTATTGATTCTAAAAACAACCTAAAAACGACAGAACATTAACAGAACATTGCAATTAAATTCCTTGACATAGATTCTCGGCAGAGTCGCAGAGATTCGCCGTTTTCAGATGCAAAAAAACACAAACCGCAATCTGTCGGACAAGTCCGACAGCGGGTTTGTGTTTTGATAAAAAATTCCAAAAAATAAGGACTACAAAGCCTTAATTTTTTTGGACAAACGAGAAACCGTACGAGAAGCTTTGTTCAGTTTGAAAACGCCTTTGTTGACGGCTTTCATCATTTCGGATTCCGCGATTTTGAAAGCGGCGGCGGCCTGCTCTTTGTTGCCGTTCAGAATTTCGGCTTCCGTCTTTTTGACGAAAGTGCGGACGCGGCTTCTGCGGGCGCCGTTGATAACGGCTCTCTTATTGTTTCTTACGATTCTGTTTTTTGCCGATTTATGATTGGCCATTTCTCTTATTCCATTTCCATAAAAAGTTAAAGACAAGTTTTTAAATGTAATGCTTTATAAACTCTAAGTGCTTAGGAAGTCAACAATAATTTTGTCCGCAAAGCCGATTCTCTTACATTTTTTGCTCAAATTTCGCCAAAATCTGCTGAAATTCCGGCGTGTTCAGTGCCAGACGGCAGCTTTTTGCTTCCAATTCATAGCCGTTGCTGAGATTCATGTCTTCAACCTGAGAGATTGTTTCTTTGGCCTGAATCACCGCCTGATAAGGCAGAGACGAGATTCGCATAGCCGTCTTTAACGCTTCGTCTTCCAAATCGATAAGGTTGACTACGCGGCTGATGAGTCCGCAGGCCTCGGCTTCTTCCGCCGATATTGCCTTGCCGGTCAGGATTGCCTCCATGGCTTTGGCTTTGCCGACGGAGTGCACCAGTCTGGTGCAGCCGCCGAAAGACGGAATAAACCCGATGCTCACTTCCGGATACCCGAACTGGGCGGATTCCGAGGCCAGAATAATGTCGCAGGCCAGTGCCAGATCGCAGCCGATGCCGAGCGCATAGCCGGAAACCGCGGCAATCAGCGGCTTGGCGCAATGAGCGATTTTGGCAAATTCGTCTTTCCAGGCTTTAAGCGCAAAGCTTTGTTGCGAGACTTCGGCGCTGAGTTCGGCGATGTCGATTCCCGAGGCGAAGACGTCGGGTTGTCCCTTGATGATAATTGTGCGGACGGAGTCGTCGTATTCCCATGTCTGTACCTGATAGGAAATGTCGTTCAGCATTTCGAGACTTATTGCGTTGGCTTTGTCGGTTCGGTTCAGGGTTATAATGCCGATATTGCCGTTTGTTTCGATCAAAATGTTTGATTCTTCCATGGCCGGATCCTATATCTTGCTTTTGACTGTGATTCTGACAACCAGCGGTTTCTTCGATTCGCAGGAAATGTCCATAACTTCTTCCTCGCGTTCATAAACGAGAGTGTCGCCGCGTTTGCCCTGAAAACTCCAGCCCAGTTCGGGCAGGTTTTTGGCATAAAACTGCTGTACCTGTCTAAAGTTGAGTATATCGCTGGTCAGCAGCGTGTCGACCAGACGGCTTTCTTCATTGCCGAAAGAAATGTTGTCATTGCTCGGCTGCACCATGCCATCGGGCATCGGCACGTCTTCGAGTCCCTCGATAAAAGTCGCTCGGCCTTCAAAACTGATTAAACAGGCAATAAGAATAAGTATCAGCTGTTTCATTTGTCGTTTCCTATTTTTGTTTGCGCGGGCAATAGAAGGTAGAACGCCCAGCTATAATCGTCTTGAGGATTCCGCCGGTCTTTGCCGTATCGCATGTGCACAAAGGACATTTTTGCCCGGTTTTGTTATAAACGCAATGCAAATTTTGAAAATACCCCGGACTTCCGTCCGGTTTTTCATAATCTTTAAGCGTCGAACCGCCGGCGTCAATGGCGCTTTGCAGCGTTTTTCGAACAGCATCGATTAGTTTTTTGCATTCGTTCCGCCTCACTTCGTCGGCCGGACGCAGCGGCGATATAGCGGCATGATACAATGCTTCCGAGGCATAAATGTTGCCGATTCCCGCCACGATTTTCTGATCCAGCAGCGCCGCTTTGAGCGGAATTCGTTTCTTTTGCAGTCGGCTGTAAAGATAATCCGCCGTCAAAGCCTCATCAAAAGGCTCCGGCCCCATTTGGGCCAGCAGCGGGTGTTCGCTCACCGTGGCGGTTTTGCAATAGGTAAACAGGCCGAAACGACGCGCGTCGTTATAAACCAGACAGCCTTTGTCGGTATAAATGATGATGTGGTCATGTTTGCCGGGCGGATCGGGCGGCGTATCGCAGAGGAGAACTCTGCCGCTCATGCCCATGTGCCAGATAATGCTCAAACCGTTGTCAAGATGAACGAGTATATATTTGGCGCGCCGTTGATAGCCGACAATCCTGCAGTTTCGAAGGCGCTCTTCGGTATCTTCCGGCACCGGCAGCCGCAGCCGACGATTGCAAATAACGACATTGTCGATTCTCGCTCGGCCGATACGGCGCTCGATGGCTGTTTTGATTGTTTCGACTTCTGGCAACTCCGGCATGATACCCTCTTTGTATTTGTTCCATACTAGAAAAATTTTGCATAAGATACAATACAAATAAATAAAGACAGACAAAGGCAAATGACAAATTACGAATGACAAACAACAAAATTAAGGTTATACTGTTCCGGTTAATTTGGAAAGGACAATGAAGAAAACACCGCGCCGCCGCAGCAAATATTTTGCCCCGCAAAACGAAAACGTCCGTCATCAGTGCGACCATCCCGGTTGTGCCGAAGCGGGGGAGTATCGCGCGCCCAAAGACCGCAGCCTTAAAGAGTATTATTGGTTCTGCCTCCGACATGTGCAGGAATACAATGCCAAGTGGAATTACTTTGACGGTTTGGAAGACAGCAGGGAGGAGGAAGCGGCAAGGGACAAATTCCGCCGTTTTCGTTTTAGTTCCAAAATCAAGTATAATTTCGGTTTTGATTTCAACGGTAATTTCGAGTTTATGGACGAGTACAATCCCCGTCTCTCGCCGATGACCGAGATTCGGTTTACCGCACAGGAGCGTCGGTGTCTGAGAATTCTCGAAATAGACATTGAAGACCTGACGGTTGCCGAACTCAAAAAGCAGTATAAGAAAATGGCAAAAAAATACCATCCCGACTTAAACCGCGAAGACAAGGAGGCCGAAGAAAAATTCAAACTCATCAGCACCGGCTATAAGACGATTCTCAATAAAATTTCCTAATCGCGTCCTTTTTCGATTTTTTTGATGGTTTCCCGATTCTTGCTGGACAGATTCGGATTCTTTTCCTTGATTGTTTTGGCGGTGGCCTTTTTGTTTTTGCGTCCCGATTTTTTGAGGATGATTTCGGCGACTTTGTTGTCGTCGGCACTACGCTCGCCGGCATTGATGATGTCGTCTATTTTCAGTCCTTCAATCGCTTTGAGTTCAGCTTCTTTGCCCTGCATGGCCACGCGTTTGATGCGTTTGATGCCGCGCAGCAGATTGACCGTCTCGGCTTTGGAAAGCTGGCGGGTACTGATTTTGGCCTTTTTCATGACGTCTTCTTTGAGGATTTTTTCAAAATCGCGCGAATTAAGCGTTGCGTCCTGCATATTTTGGTTGATGATTTTTTTGTCGATATTGCCGAAGCCGAATTCTTTCGAAAGTTGGTTGGCCATGCGGACGGCGCTCATCCTTCCGGCGTCTTGTTGCAGTTTTTGGTTGTTCAGGGTGTTCTCGCGAATACCGAGTTGTTTGCGTTCGTCTTCATACAGGGCATTGACCAGTGACGAAGAGACGTCGTTGGGAAGAAAGGTGTAATAATCTTCGTCATCCTCTTCTTCGTCGTATACGTCTTTGATTTTTTTGCGCAGTTTTTTGAGGCCTTGCGGAAGTTCGGCCGGCAACGGCCTCGGCGCGTTGTTCATCGACACGGGCTTTTTGCTTTTGGCTTCTTCTTCCAAGGCTTTCTCTTTGTCAATCCGGCGCGATAATTTTTCGGCGGTGCCAAACCCTTTGTTCTTTTTCCATTCTATATTCGGGTTTGCCGTTTCGTCTTCCATGTTGCTCTCCAAAATACTTTTGCATACCCTGATGTTTTACGTCCTTCTTACCTGATTAGTGTTGCATAAAAAGATTTTTTTGTCAAATTGTTCCCGAAATTACTGCCGGCGGTAAGTAATGATCAGCGAGCCGTCAGACAGGTTGCGCGCTGCAATTTCGAGCGTATCGCCGCAGACGCGGCTCAAAGTAAAGGTTTTGGTCGTCATCGACAGCAGATGCCCGGCAATGTCTCTCTTCAGTTTTTCCCAGTCGATGTCGATGGCCAAAAATTCTTTTTGAGATTCCAGCAGTTCATCCAAATTTGGTTCGCCGTCCAAAAACATTCGTTCGGCTTTCCATAGCTTAAGATAAGCTTCGTTATACGAAGTTAAACGGCCGTTCGAACCGAAAATAAGCACTGCGTCAAAGATGTTTTCGAGAATTTCCTGTTGCACCGAGAGCAATGCATTGTAGGCGCTGGTCGTCGCCAGCTTATCTGAAATATCCTCGTAAGCAAAGATGAGGCCGCCCATCGGATAAGGCGCACGCAAACGCCGGAGAGTAGTGCCGTCGGGCAGGTGCAGCATGTCTTTCTGCGGCTCGATTATCTGCGAAAACTTTTTTTGTTCTTCCGCTTTAAACAAAAGATAGTCAGGCACTTCCGGCAACAGCCTTTTTTCACGGACGGCGTCCAGAAAGGACGAATAAGTCGGAGCATCGTCCAGCCATTCCGGATCAAGCTTCCATAATTCCGCAAAAGAGGAGTTATGAAACGCTAATTTAAAATTCTGATCAAACACTGCGAATGCCGTGCCGAGCGTCCGCAGGATTTCGAGTTGCGCGTTTTGGTGCAGTTTGAGATTACGTTTAAGCTCCTCCAGTTCGTTAACGTCAATCAGAGTTCCTGCCGTATAGATGCTTTCGAGGTTTTCTTCGGCATGAAAGGGCGTTTCAAAGGCCTTCATCATAATTCTTTGTCCGCCTTTGACAATACTGACGGTAGCTTTTTGAGGTTTGTTGCTGTCTTGCGCTTTTTGAGCCAGATTTTTGGAAACGCTGTCACCGCTGCTGGTCGTAATTTCGTTTTTGCCGTCAAAATTTCCGGTACGGGATTTGCTGAGATAGTCGCCGAATTTTTTGTTATAATCGATGATGTTGAGGTCGCTGCCGCGCAGCCAGACCGGAAAAGGCAGATTGTCGATCAGATCTCTCACCCGCCGCAATTCGTCGGAAATTGCCCGACGGCCGTTTTCCAGTTCCATAATTTTGTTGGTTTCGAAACTGACATCGCGAAACCAGATCATGTCGCAGTATATGTTGCCGTCGGCGCCGTTGATTCGGGCGCCGACCAGCCGAAGATACTTGTTGGAGCTTTTGAGTGCAAATTCGTCGTCAAACGAAACGCCTTCCTCATGCAGAAAATCTGTATATTTCCGAATTCGCTTGACATCTTCTTTATAAAAGTTTTTGAGAATATCCTCAAAACCGGATTTCGTGCCGCCCGGAAGATTCATCATAACCGCCAGTCGCCGCGAACACCTTTCGACAATATGCTTGCGCGGATCATTGATTTTTTGGTCGGGATAAATAAAGGCAAAATAACCGTCGCGGGAGGCATAAAGCGTTTCGGCATAACGCTCGCGGTCGCGATTCAGAAAATAGTTTTTCTGCCGCAGTTTGAGAATTTTGAACATCTCCGCAATGACAAAGGCTGTCAAAGCCGCCAAAAACGCAAAAACAATATGCCAGAACTCAGGGGCGGCATAGTAGATGTCCAGCAGCAGCGGTTTGTCGATCATTTGCGTTTTTATCCATAAAAATGTTGTGCTCAATGAGATTTTATTATATAACCCACATTAATTAAACTCATTTTTTTTGCAAGTGGAAAACATGTATATCTTAGCTTTTGATACGACGGCAGCTCAATGCGCGATAGTTTTGCAAAAAGACGGGCGGGTTGCCGGCCGTTTTTGCGAATATATGGATTTCGGGCAGTCTGAGGTTCTGATTCCGCAGATTCAAAAAATGCTTTCGGCGGAAGGAATAACCTTTGATGCCGTCGGCATGATTCTTGTCTGTGTCGGTCCGGGCTCGTTTACCGGCGTGCGCGCAAGCATTGCCGCGGCTCGTACGTTTCAGCTGGTTCGTCCCGGGCTGCTGCTTGACGGCATATCGGCTTTTGAGGCTTATGCGCTTAATTTATTGCCGGAAGAACGCGGTGAGATTAACGCCGTGATCATCGAAACCAAGCGCGATGACTTTTATCTTCAATTGTTTGACAAAGGCCTCAAAAAGATGACGCCGCCGCAGGCTCTGCATTATGACGACATTATTCCGTTGCTGCGCCACAAAAAAATTTCCCTCGTCGGCGACGGAGTAGAGCGCTTTTTGGCCAAAAACAGCGGACTGAGCTTGCATTGCATCAAGATGTCCGAAGGAATAGACCTTGCCGACATGATAACCGCCGGTCTGCGTCATCTGGCCGAGGGCAAGCTTGATTATCCCAAGCCGCTGTATTTGCGCGCTCCCGATGTCAGCGCACCCAAAATATAAAGATTTCGAAAATAATCAGGCGGTTTGTCTGGAAGCGTCGCTGAGCAGATTGTGAATTGTCAGGCGCAAATCGTCGTTATGATGCGCCTCGATAATTTCGACAATTTCAATTTCCTGTTTGTCCAGTCGACGGTTGATGCCGAGAGAATCGTAGAATTGTTTGCTGCTGTTGTATAATTTTGCGGCTTGCAGGCTGTTGCCCTGATCATACAGGTGCTGCGACAGGTGTTTGTGCGCATTGGCCAACTCGCGGGCGTTGATTTCTTCATCTGCAAAATTAACGGCATTCTGATACGCCCAGGTTGCCTTGTTGATCGAACCCGCTCGCAAATACATGTCGGCGGCGCGGCTCCAGGCGTTGGCATTGTTGGGAGACAATTCAATCGACAGTTCAAAGGCTCCGGTTGCCAGCATCACGTCGTTGACGGCTGCCAGTGTGCCGAAAACGCAGGCCTGTTCGGAAATGATTTTGTAAAGGGCATCGCGTTTGGCTTCGTTAGTGGATTGCGCGGCTTTTTCGATGCCGTTGTCCATCAGCCCTTCAAGCAGAGTGAGGGCCAGCGAAGCGTCGCCTTTTGCCAGGTGATAAAGGGCTTCCTCTTCGCCGGGAAGCTGTGCGCCGAAGGGCAGTTTGGCAAATGCTCGATTGCGTGACAGGTCAACAAAATATTTGATTGCGTCAATCGTTTGCAGAATATCGTCTTCGGAATTCAGATTCTGGTTGCGGAACATAACGGTTTGGGCAATCTTCAGATCGTCGACCCCGCGTCCGAGCATATCGATAATCAGGCCGAGCAGTTCGCCGAGATCTTTGTGCTCCTGATGATATGACAAAGCGGAGGCGTCAACCATCGGCGCTGTCTGTTCATGCGGCAGGGAACCTTTTTTCCAGTCCAAATCAATTTGCGGAGTTTTTCGAGAGCTGCGCCGTTTTTCCGAAGATTGCTTTTCTTTTTCTTCTTTGGCTGCTTTTTCCGTTTCCTGGCGTTTTTGCTCTTTTTTGAGTTCTTTTTCTTTTTGCTTTTTGTTCTCCGCCGTGGCTTGTTCCGAGAGATTCTGGTCGCGCTCGGCACGTACCATGTCGAGTTCTTTCTGAAGCTCTTTTTCCAACTCCATGTCGCGTTCCTGGTTACGGATGATTTCCTGCAGCCGTTCGGCGTCTTTTTCGTCGAAAATATCGTCGTCCTCGTCCGCAACATCGGCTCGAGGCTCTTTTTTCAAAAAGGCAACAATTGTTTTGACGTAAATGATTATAATCAGGAACAAAAAGAGAATAAGCGCCAAAATCATCAGGATAATCGAGACCAGACGCAGGTTGTTGGCTCCCGACAGGTAACCGTCTACAAGACCGGTCAGCAAATCAATCTTACTCGATATTGTGCCGATAATGTCAATCGAAGTAAATATGGTTACGAGTTGTTCATACATGTTTTTCAAACCATTTACAAAATACATTTTAAGCGCTAAAATGTCAAGACAAATAAGGTTGCCGTCCGGCGTCGCTCTGAACATTACAAGAAAAAGATTTAAGAATGGGTTACCTCAGCCAAAGAAAAAAATCCGAAAGGGAAAATATTTTTTTGAAAATCAGCTCGGCTGTTTTTGTCGTACTGACGCTGTGTTCCTTTATGTGCGTTCCGGGCGGCGTGTTTCCTGACTTGTTGTTTCATTTCTACTTCCTCAATCTCTTGGTGTTTGTCTATGCGTTGTACGTCGGTCGTTGGGGGTACGGCATTTTTTTTCTGGCGTTGCTGATTATCAATTTTTTTCAGGTGTCGGCGTTTGCCAATATCCTGTTTGACAGCAAGATCGAAGCGCCGTATCGTCTGAATTTGGAATACTCGCCGGACGGCGGCAAAGATTTGACGGATACGGATATTTTGGTTCTTCGTTCGGGACATTTGGATTTGGGCAATAAGACGCAGGCGCGATTCTGGGCTCTGGAAAAAAATGCGCATGCCTTTAATCTGATACGCGTTGATTTTTCAGCCGATTCGGCCGCCGTTCGTCGCAGAAGTTTCCGCCGTTTGGCCGCATTTGTCGATGCGCAGGACGATCCTGTTGTCCTGTACGGCAATTTCGGAGAAGCGGCTTGGAGCCGCAATATGCGACGTTTTTTGGATGAGACCGGTCTCAAGGTTAAAAATCGCCTGATCTTTGCCGAAAACGGCCGCCGTTTTAATCCTTTTGCCCTGCCGGAATTTTATGTGCTCGGCTTTGCAAATTTCGGAGTAGAGAATCTCCGCGTCAGCCGGCCGACAGGCGATGAGTTTCCCGTCGTTACGATGCAGCTTCGTTTTGAATAAGCCTGTTCTCCAATATTTCAAGAAGTTCTTTTTCTTCCAGTTCGCGGGCATAGTCAATTGCCAGACGCAGATATTTTTGCGCCTGTGCCGAGTCGCCGTTCTGCGTTTCGAGACGAGCCAAGTTGGCATAGTCAATCAGTGCGCCGAGCGTCCGTTCGTTACGAAGTTCGCAGTTTAAGGATTGCGAAAACAAAGCGCGCGCACGTCCGAAATCTTTTTGCAACAGATAAATCAGTCCGAGCAGATTGTATGAATTGGCAACCTGAAAACAGGTACGTTGCTTTTTGTCTTCTTCGATAATCTCGCGCAGTATTTTTTCGGCCGGAGCATATTTTCCTTCGGCAAAAGACGCTTCGGCTTGTAAAAATCGCATTTCCAGAAAGGCGGGCAGGTTGGCAGTTTTTTGATAAAGTTGAGCCGCTTTTTTAGCCTTTTTTGCCGCAGCGCTTCGGCGATTTTGGGCACGGTCGGCATAAGCGCCGATTTCCAGACTCAAAGCTTGTCCGGGCAGGTTGTTCAAACGAATATGTTCTTTAAGGGCACGGTCGGCTTCTGCCATTGCGTCGGATGTTTTTTCTTCGAGCAAAAGAGAAAGCGCCCGTTGATTGGTTATCTCGGCTCGTCCGACGTCTTGCCTGCATTCGGCATAAAGCTTATCTGCTTTTTCGAAACGGGCGTGCGCTTCGTTAAAACGTTTCTGTGTCGTCATCAGCATGCCGAGCGTGCCGAGGCTTTCGGCTTCTTTATTCGGGGCGCCGAGATAATGGAAAATTTTGGCGGCCGTCTGCAGCATAAAATCGGCCACGTCAAATACGGCACTGACACGGTAGATTGTGCCCATCAGCAGATAAGCCTCGGCTTCTTCGTAAACGTAATTCAGTTTATTGAAGATTTTTGCCGCCCGCGAGCTTTTTTCCGAAGCCGAGAGCAGATCGCCTTCTTTCAGGTTTTCCCGCGCTTCTTGCAGAAGAACGGCGGCTTGACGTGCATTTTTGTTTTGATAGGGAACGCTCTTTTTTATTTTTCCGCAAAGGGATTTGAGACTTTGTGCCAGATTTTTGTGATTTTGTTTTTCCCAAAAGCGTATCAGCGCGCTGCTGTCGCGTTTTTTCAGGATACCGGCCATCAGGCTCAGTTCCTTTTTCGAAAGTTTGATTGTGTCGGCGGCCGCTTGTATTGCCGTTTCGCTCGAGTACGGAATGTCGGTCGGCAGGCTGCTGCGGGTTTCAAGCAGAAGTCTTTCGATAATTCGGCGCAGACAGTCTTTTTTCAGACGTTTTGTGTGGTTCCAAAATAGCCATACTGCGCTTATTATAAAAAGGACGATGAAAATGAAACGGAGATAATTCATAAATTTGCGATTTCTTTACCCAATGTTAGTCTTTGCTGTTATAGTATTTGACATAGCTTACCAAAAATTTAACGTATAGGGATTTTTTATTATGACCATTTCCAGATTGAAATCAAGCCAGCTGTACACCAAATGCGATCCCAAAAAATTTAAGTTTTCAAGCACGGCCGAGCTGGAAGAACGTTTGTCCGCTCTGGGGCAGGATCGCGCCTTAAGCGCCGTTGAGATCGGTATCAATATTCAATCCAAAGGTTATAATCTGTTCTGCCTCGGTCCCGAAGGCACCGGAAAAACCAGTCTGGTTAAGCGCGTTCTGCATAAAGAGGCGCAAAATCGGCCGACACCGGATGACTGGGCTTATGTTTATAATTTTGAAGAGCCTTATAAACCGTGTGCCATCAGCTTTCCGGCCGGAACAGCCGCCGAGTTTGCCAAAGACATTGACAAGCTCATTGAAAACTTGTCGGTAACGATTCCCGCAATTTCCGACAGTGACGAGTTTAAGGCCGGCATCAACATCATCCATGAAAAATATCGGCAGTATAAGGAAAAGTACATAAAACTGCTGCAAAAGAAAGCCAAAGGCAAGAGCGTTTCGCTGTTGCACATGCCGGTCGGTCTGGTCGTTGCTCCGGTTAAAAACGGTGAAGTCTTGAGTCCCGAAGCGTTTGACGAGTTGCCCGAGGAAGAGAAAAAGCAGCTGATTGAAGATCTTAATCAGATGCAGGAGGAGATTGAGAACACTGCTTCGGATTTGCCGCAGTGGGAAGACAAACAGCGCGGCGAGATAAATGATTTGCGTGAAAAGTTCCTCAAAATGGCGGTCAAAAAGCCGATCGACGATTTGCACAACAAATACAAGGGACACAAGCATGCCAATGATTTCTTGCGCAATATACAGAAATACATTGTCAACAACAGCGAGGAATTTTTGCCGGGTCAGGATAATCCCGATACCGGAGCCGACGCTCCCGAGGATCCGCTGAGCGCGATTTTTTCGAAAATCAAACAGCCCGAGGAAGATAAGTTTGCCAAATTCAAAGTTAACGTCATTGTCAAAAACGAGCCCGGCTCAGGCGCGCCGATTATTCATCTTGATCATCCGACGCAGGGCAATTTGGTCGGTAAAGTCGAGCGTATTCAGCAATACGGTGCATTGTTAACGGACTTTTCTTTAATCAAATCCGGCGCACTGCATCAGGCTAACGGCGGTTTTCTGCTGATTGATGCGCGCAAATTGCTGCTTCAGCCGTTCGCCTGGGATTCTCTTAAACGCGCGTTAGCGTCAAAAACCGTCAAGATTGAGGCGCCGAGCGACGAAACGACGTTTACCACCATTTCGCTCGATCCCGAACCGATTCCGCTCAAAGTTAAGGTTATTTTGACCGGGGACGAAGAGTTGTATGATCTTTTATCCGAGCGAGATCCGGATTTTTCGGATTATTTTAAGGTTGAGGCCGATTTTGGCGTCATCATGGATCGTACGCCTGCCAACGAGATAGAATACGCTAAGCTCATCGGTTCTTTGTCCAAAAAGAAAAAGTTGCGTTCGCTGAACAAACAGGCTGTTGCCAAGGTGATCGAATATGCGTCCCGTCTGGCCGAAAGCTCCGAAAAGCTGACCGCACATATTTCCTCTATCGGCGATTTGCTGCGCGAAGCTGATTATTGGGCGCGCAAGTCCAAAGCCAATCAGATCGGTAAAAATCATATTGAGCAGGCCATAGATGCACAGATATACCGCAGTGATCGTATCAAACAGGCAATGCTTGAGCAAATTGAAAAAGGCACGATTCTGATTGATGTCAACGGTGCCAAAGTCGGACAGATCAACGGTCTGGTCGTTTATAACTTTTCGCGCACCAGCTTTGGCAAGCCTTCGCGCATTACCACGCAGGTTCGTATCGGAAAGGGCGAGTTTGTCAATATCGAGCGCGAAGTGGATATGAGCGGACCGATTCATTCCAAAGGCGTTTTGATTCTTGAGAGCCTGCTGGCCAATCGGTTTGCCAAATTTTCACCGTTGTCGCTCAGTGCTTCGATAGTTTTTGAACAGTCTTACGGCGGCGTCGACGGCGACAGCGCGTCTTCGACCGAATATTACTGTCTGTTGTCGGCAATTTCCGGCATTCCGATTAAACAGAGCATTGCCGTAACGGGTTCGATCAATCAGTTTGGGGAGGTTCAGCCGATCGGCGGCGTTAACGAAAAAATCGAAGGTTTCTTCGACGTTTGCGTTCGTCAGGGATTGACCGGCGAGCATGGCGTGGTTATTCCGCGTACCAATGTGCCGGATCTGATGTTGCGCGAAGATGTTCTGAAAGCCGTGGATGACGGAAAATTCCATATCTGGGCGGTGGATACCGTGGATGACGGCATAGAGATTCTGACCGGTCTTAAAGCCGGGGTTGCCGACAATCGCGGCGTTTATCCGAAGAAAACGGTTAACCGCGCGGTTCAGGACGGATTGGACTACCTTTACAAACGATATGTTCATTTTGCCAAAGAGACGCACGGCTGTCTCGGCAAATAACGGAAAAGCCCCTTGTTTGAACTGATCTGTCCCCCGGAAATTGGACAGTTTAAGAAGCTTATACATTTTCTTATATTAACACAAAATAATATACAGCTTTTAAAAATACTTTTCCACCATTCGTCATTGTTGTCTTTTTGCGGAAATTCGCGCTGCGGTTATATGCTGTTATCCGCGGCCTTCAAAACTGATTCTGGGATCAATCAGCGAATAGGTAATATCTGATACCAGTTTAAGGATAAGTCCGAGCAGCGCAAAAATGTACATCGTGCCGAAAATGACCGGGTAATCGCGCGTCATAATCGCTTCATAACCGAGCAGGCCAATACCGTTTAAAGAAAAAATTACTTCAATCAGCAATGATCCGGTAAACAGCATCTTAATCAACAAAGACGGAAAGCCGGCAATCACAATCAGCATCGCATTGCGAAAAACATGGCGGTACAAAATCTGATTTTCCGACAGGCCTTTGGCGCGCGCCGTCATTACATACTGCTTGTTAATTTCGTCGAGAAACGAGTTTTTTGTGAGCATGGTCAGACTGGCAAAACCGCCGATGACCATTGCCGTCACGGGAAGCGTGATGTGCCAGAAATAATCTTTGATTTTGCCGAACCATGACAGGTTTTCCCAGTCGTCGGAGGTCAGTCCGTGCAGCGGAAACCATTGCAGATACGTTCCGCCGGCAAAAAAGACGATCAGAAACACGGCAAACAAAAACACCGGAATCGCCGAGCCGAGGATAACTGCGAACGATGTCCAGACATCAAACTTTGATCCGTCGCAAACCGCTTTTTTGATGCCGAGCGGAATGGCTACCAGATAAATTATCAGCGTTGACCAAAGCCCGAGCGAAACCGAAACCGGCATTCGCTCCAGAATAAGTTTGCCGACGGTCTTGTCCTGATAAAAGCTTTTGCCGAAGTCAAAACGTGCGTAGTCGGAGACCATTTTGCCAAATCTCGCATAAGCCGGCTTGTCAAACCCGAATTGTTTTTCGAGTTCTTTAACCAGATCTTCCGGCACGCCCTGCGCTCCCTGATATTTTGAGGTCTTGAGCAGGTCGGCGCCGGCGCCGCCGAGTTTGCCGGCGGCGTTGACGTTCATGCCCTGAAATTTGGCCAGCGTATGTTCGATCGGGCCGCCGGGCGCAAACTGGACGATTGCAAAATTAATCAGCAGGATGCCGAGCAGCGTCAGCGGAATAAGCAGGATTCTTTTTAAAATGTAATTTCTCATTGCGTAGCCCACCAGGTAAAAATGTCGAAGCCGGTTTTCAGATCGGTATGCGGATGTTCGAGCTTGCCGGACCAATAGGCGACACGTTGAAAAGGGGAATACCACTGCGGAATCATATAATGTTCGTTAAGCAGCACTCTGTCGAGCGCGCGGATGCTTTCCTGATATTCGTCTTTGTCCTGCGCGGTAATCAGACGGCTGATGAGTTTGTCTGCCGTCGGATTCTTTATGCCCATGATGTTGTAGCTGCCGCGAATGTCAGCAGCGGCCGAGCCCCACATTTCGCGCTGCTCGTTGCCGGGCATCCGGCTTATCCGCAATGATAAAATTGCCATCTCAAAATCAAAACCGTCAAGCCGGTTTTTGAAAATATTTGTTTCGAGATTGCGAAAAGTCATCTTAACGCCGATTTTTTTGAGATTGTCAATAAACGGCAGCATCACGCGCGTAAACGACGAGCCGTTGGATGAGTTGCTCAAAACCTCGATTTCGAGCGGTTCCCCGTTTTCGAGATTGGTCATTCTGCCGTCGACAAAGTCATATCCGGCTTCTTGCAGCAGTTTGACGGCGCGGCGCAGATTTTGTCTGGTTTCCTGCGGCGTTCGGTGCGACGGCAGATTCGGGGCAACGGTAAAAACGCTGTCGTCGAGTTCGTTCCGATAGCCGCGGAGAATGCTTAGCTCGCGTCCTTGCGGCAGATCGGTCGCTTCCATGCCGGTATTGGTAAAATAGCTGTAAATGCGCCGGTATTGGCTATAAAAAAGTTTTTCGTTGGCCCAGTCGAAGTTGAAGGTCAGGCCGATTGCCTCCCGCACGCGTTTGTCCCGAAATTTCTGCAGCCGCAGGTTAAAGCCGAAAAACTGCAAAGCTGCCGGATTGTTGTGCGGAATGTTTTCTCTTGCAATTTTGCCGCTTTTGACTATTTCGTTATCATAACCGCTCATCCAGATTTTCGCGATATATTCTTCGCGCGCGTCAATGCTGTCGGCAAAAAGAGCCTGCAATGTAACGGTGGTATCCTGATAATAGTCGTAACGCACCGTGTCAAAGTTGTAAAAGCCTTTGCGCGTCGGCAGATCTTTGGCCCAATAGTCGGGATTTCTTTTGAAAACGATGTATTTTCCGGGAGCGAATTTTTCCACCAGATACGGTCCGCTGCCTAATGGAACGCGCAGGACCGGTTTGGCAAAGTCCTTGCCTTTCCAGTCTTTTGCCGAGTAGATTTTGAACTGCGTCAGAATCAGCGGCAGTTCGCGGTTGCCGGAACCTTTTTTGAAATAAAAACGCACATGGTTGTCGGCAATTTTTTCGGCTTTTTCAACGTCTCCGTAATAAACGCGGTAGAGCGGAGAACCTTTTTCAATCAGACTGTTGAAGCTGAAGATGACGTCGTCGGCCGTCACTTTGTCGCCGTTGGCAAAACGTGCCTTCTCGTCCAGGATGAAACCGATAAAAGACTTGTCATCCGGCAGCTCGAATTTTTTTGCAAGCAGCGGATAAACGCTTTCCGGATCATCCGCCGGCGAAATTCCGAGACTGTCAAGCGTCAGCTCGGCGGTTTCTGCCGAGGCAATTCCTTTAAAGATAAACGGATTGAAGTTGTCAAAACCGCCGTATGCGGGCAAAGTTACTTTGCCGCCTTTGGGCGCCTGTGGATTGACATAGTCAAAATGATCGAAACCCGAAGCGTACTTCGGAACTCTGTGCAGTGAAAACGCGTCTGTCGTTCGGACAGATTCCGCGTTTGCCGTTGTTGCAAACAGGAACCAGAAGCAGATCAGGAGCAGTTTGTTCATGAGCGTTTCTGATAGTTTTTCTCGTCTGTCCACCCGCCGAACGGATAGGCGAAATTTTCTTCCGGTGTATCGTCTTTTTTATCGTTGCGGAGATCGGCGGTAAACGGCGATGTTTCTTCGGAGTCGAATTCAGCCCATTCTTTCTTGAGACTGTCGAGTGTTTTTTGAGTGTCGGTCATAATTTCTTCCGGGATTTCAACCTGAGGCTCGGATTCTTGTTCCGAAAAGGTTATTCTCGGTGCCGGAATTTCGCCGGCGTCTTCTTCTCCGGCCGGCATCAGACGGGGCGTTTCGGGGAGCTGAAGTATTTCGTCTTCCTCTCCGAAACTTTTTTCAAGAGCCAGCGAAAACGGATCGCGTTCCTGATTTATAAGAGGTTCGGCCGACTTGTTTCTGGACAATTTGAACGATGTCAATCGGTTCAGAAAAGATTTTTTGTTGTCCGTGCCGTTTTCTTCATTTTCTTCGTTATAATCGCGGGAAGCACGCAGCGATTCGGGAACCGGTCGCGATGTGTTTGTCTTCAGGGGCTTTTTTGTCGGCGGCAGCTCTTCCGATTCCTTTTCTTCAAAAATATGCGCGGCTTCGCGGCTGCGACGCAGTTCGTCGGAAACCGGAGCCAAAATCGAAAATACTTTGCCCATGACACCGTTTTCAATCATGTTCAAAAAGATTTTGTCACCGTCATGTTTTTCGAGCATTTTGACAACTGCTTGATAGCGGGCGCAGAATTCCATGATCGTGCCCGCAAGAATATTGTCAAAAGAGGCTTTTTCAAAAACTTTTTTCTTAAAATTGGGCTGTGCGTTGTTTACCTCGATCAAGACTTTTCCGAATGCCCATTTTCCGCCGTTTTGTACTCTGTTCCACAGGTTTTCGATTTGCTCGGCTGAGGCAATTTTGCAATTGCGGACGATCTCTGAGAGCAGCTCGTTCATGTCGGCGATCAGCAGATCAAATTTGCTGAGGACAAAACCGTCTTTAATGTGTCCTTCGGCTTCAATCAAAACGCGCGCAAGCAAATCCGAATAATCCTGGTTTTTTTTCATTTGGCTCATCAGCTTGCGCAACTGCAGACCGGCGCTGCGGTTGTTAAAGTACTGGTTTATGTGGCCGAATACGCTCCAAACCAGAAAAATCGGCGCACAGACCAGCAGGGCATAAAGCAGAATGTTCGCGATTCCGGCATCAAAAAACGAAATTCCCGCCAAACTGTCTTTTATAAAGCGGATTGCATAAATCAACCATAGCAGAGAGGAAAAAATTACCGTAAAGAAGGAAACAGCTAACACGGCGGAACTCCTTATGTCTATCACAATGAATACATCCTAGCCGATAAAGTCTTTTTTTCCAATAGAAATTACGGCTTCTTGCACAAAAAGAAAAAATAAGAGTCGAATTTTGCAAAAAAACGTGCTATGCAGAAAGAAAATTTTCGCGTTAATTTAAGTAAAGAGATGATTTTAGATGAATGCAAGCACAAATACGCTGATATTGGATTTTGAAAAAACGATTTTTGAAATTGAAACCAAAATCGAAAGCCTTAAATATCTGGCTCAGGATGAAAATGTCGATATTTCGCAAGAGGTTTCGCGTCTGCAGCACAAGCTCGAAAAACAAATGCGTGCCTCTTATTCCAATTTGTCGCCGTGGCAGAAATCTCAGGTTGCCCGTCATCCGGCGCGTCCGCACTGTCTTGATTATGTTCATGCTTTGATTGAAGATTTTATGCCGTTGTGCGGCGATCGTTGTTTTGCCGACGACGAGGCCATGATCGGCGGCATAGGACGTTTTCAGGGAATGTCGGTGGTCGTGCTCGGGCAGGAAAAGGGGCATGACATCGAATCCCGCGTGCGTTACAATTTCGGCATGGCCAAGCCGGAGGGATACCGCAAGGCTCAGCGTCTGATGAATCTGGCCGACAAGTTTAATCTGCCGGTAATTGCGTTTGTCGATACTTCCGGAGCTTTCCCGGGGGTTGAGGCTGAAGCGCGCGGTCAGGCCGAAGCGATTGCTTCGTCGATTGAAAAATGTCTTCGGATCAGCGTGCCGATTGTTTCCGTAATTATCGGCGAGGGCGGTTCCGGCGGCGCTATCGCAATTGCTACGGCCAATCGCGTCGTCATGCTTGAGCATTCAATTTACTCGGTTATTTCGCCCGAAGGTTGCGCCTCGATTCTGTGGCGTTCGGCAGATAAGGTCAAAGAGGCGACGGAGGCGCTCAAACTGACGGCTCAGGATCTGCGCCGCTTCGGTGTTATCGACGAAATCATTGCCGAGCCTGTCGGCGGAGCGCACCGCAATCCGGCGCAGACGATTGAACGTGTCGGAGAGTGTATCGCCAAACATCTGAAAGAACTCTCCGGCCAAAGCCGCGACGAAATAAAAAAACGCCGTACCGAAAAATTCCTGAGGATGGGACGTCATTTTGCAGAATCCAAGTAACATATTGACGGAACATTCCCTGCTGATAATGCTGATCGTCATTATCGTTGCCGTGCTTGCCAATTTTATTTTTATCATGCTCGGCCGACGCAGTCGCAATATGGAAAATTTCGGTGATATTCTGCTACGCGGCCAGGCCGAACTGGCCGGCCGTCTGGCTCAGTTGGGCGAACACAACCAGCAGGAACAGAGTAAAATCGCTCAGGCAATTAACGAGCAGAAACTGGCCGTTCTCAAAATTATGGACGAGAAACTGCTGGCCGTTACCAAATCTGTCGGCGAGGGATTGCGCCAAAACACGGTCAAAACCTCCGAAACCCTGACAGATTTGCGCGAGCGCCTGGCTAAAATCGATGCCGCCCAGCAGAAGATTTCTTCTTTGTCGGAACAAGTCGTGTCTTTGCAGGAAGTCTTGTCCAACAAGCAGGCGCGCGGTGCGTTCGGCGAGATTCAGCTTAATGATCTGGTTAGCTCAATTCTGCCGCCCTCGGCTTATGAGTTTCAGGCCGTGTTGTCCAATACCAGACGTGCCGATTGTCTGTTGCGTTTGCCTAACCCGCCCGGCAGCATAGTCATTGACGCCAAGTTTCCCTTGGAGAGCTACAGCGCTTTGCGCGCTGCGACGGACGACCGCGGAAAGATTGAGGCCGAACGCTTTTTTCGTGCTTCTGTGCTCAAACATATCAAAGACATTTCCGAAAAATACATCATCAGCGGCGAGACTGCGGAATCTGCGCTGATGTTTTTGCCGAGCGAGGCCGTCTATGCCGAGCTTCACGCCAATTTTACCGATGTGGTCGAAGCGTCTTACCGCGCCAAAGTGTGGATTGTTTCTCCGACCACTCTTATGGCGACGCTTAATACCGTACGCGCCGTCCTGAAAGACGCGAAAATGCGCGAGCAGGCGGGGGTTATTCAAAAAGAGGTCGGTACGCTGATAGAAGACATTACCCGTTTGGATTCGCGTATCGACAGCCTGAGTAAACATTTCAAAATGGCCAATGAGGATGTTGACGGCATAAAAATATCTTCTGCGAAAATCGGCCGCCGCATTCAGAAGATAGAGGCGCTTGAGCTTGGCGAGGAAGCGCCGCAGCTTACCGTGGCTCATGTTTCTAACGATGACTGATTTAAATATTGGACTTTTGGAAAAATTTACGATATTGATAAATGCAGTTGATTATAAACTAAAAAAATAATGAGGTAAAAAGTGACAAAATCTGAACTGATTGAAAAAATTGCTAACAAAAATCCGCATCTTATGCTCAAAGACGTTGAAAAGATCGTCAATGTGGTTTTTGAAAAAATTACCAGCTCTTTGGCAGCCGGTGATCGCGTTGAGTTTCGCGGTTTCGGTGCTTTTTCCGTCCGCACCCGCAGTCCGCGCATTGCCAAAAATCCGCGTACCGGCGAACAGGTTAAGGTGGAAGAACGCAATATTCCTCATTTTAAGACTGGTAAACAATTGTTTGAGTTGTTAAATAAGTAATTACGATTAACTTATTCCGTAAGGAGCTGCGCTCATGGGTTTTATAAAAATGCTGATAGGAATTCCGGTCATTGCCGTATTGCTTGTTTTTGCTTTTGTAAACAACGATCTGGCGACATTCAGCCTGTGGCCTTTTAGCATTGAAATAACCGTTTCGTTGAGCGTTGCCGTGCTTTTCTTTGTCGTGTTGGGCTTTGTGCTCGGAAGCTTTTACTCTTGGTTGTCCTATGCACCCGTTCGCGCTTCGCTGCGTCGTCAGAAAAAGCAGAACAAGAAACTCAGCAAAGAGCAGCAAAAGCTGGTTAAAGAGGTGGAAACTCTGCAGGAAAATCTCGACAACCTCAAAGAGGTGGATGCGCAAAAGCCGAAATCAGGGTTTGGACAGCGGATTAAAAACGTTTTTGCTTCTTCCAATGCCGAACATTCGGAAAAGATTGAAAACAGGGGTTGAATAATGAACTGGCTGTCAGACTTTGTACGTCCTAAAATTAAAAAAATTGCCGCCAAGGATATTGCCGATAATTTATGGACCAAATGTCCGGAATGCGGTAAAATGCTTTTTAACAAAGAACTTGAAAAAAATGATTTTATCTGCACCGGTTGCGATCATCATCTGCGTCTTCCGTTAAACAAACGTTTCGAAATGCTGTTTGACAACGGTGGCTACAAATTGATAACACTGCCCAAACTGCTGGAGGATCCTTTGAATTTCAAGGATTCTAAAAAATATGGCGAACGTTTGAGAAATTACCGCAAAAGTACCGGAAATGATGATGCCGTTAAGGTTGCTCAGGGTGAGATCGGCGGTATTACCTGTATGGTTGCGGCGTTGGACTTCGGTTTTATGGGGGGCTCAATGGGTACGGCTGTCGGCGAGGGTATCGTCAAAGCCTGCGATATTGCCGTGCGCGGCGGTTATCCGTTAATTACTGTTGCGGCCTCGGGCGGCGCCCGCATGCAGGAAGGCATTTTGTCCTTAATGCAAATGGCGCGCACCACTGCTGCCGTCAATATGGTCAAAGAAAAAGGTCTGCCTTTTATTTCTGTTCTGACAGACCCGACTACCGGCGGCGTATCGGCGTCGTTTGCCATGCTTGGCGACGTTAATATTGCCGAAAAAGGTTGTGTTATCGGTTTTGCCGGCGCTCGCGTGATTGAACAGACCATCCGCGAAAAACTGCCCGAAGGTTTTCAAAAAGCTGAATACCTCAAAGAACACGGAATGGTGGATATTGTTGTTCGTCGGCCGGAAATGCGCGATACTCTGATCCGCGTTATCAGTATTCTGCTGCATCAAAAACCGCAGATTAACCAACTGGCGTTGGAAAGTAAATAATCAAAAGCCCTCGTGAGAGGGCTTTTTCAGTAATTGGCTTTGTTTTTTCCAAAAGAGGTATCTGCGATAAAAAATGGCGCCAGCGAGAGGACTCGAACCTCCTGCCCACAGTTTAGGAAACTGTTGCTCTATCCTGATGAGCTACGCCGGCGTCGTTTTGATTTATAGCCTATTGCCTATTTTTTTTCAAGCGCTAATTTATTGAGAAATCTGGTTTGAATTTCGGCGATTTTTTCAATCGATTCGATCACGGCATATTCGCCGTCGGCATGCATGCCTTCGCCGGTACCCGAATGCATGATCACGGTTGAACCGCGCACGGCAAAGGAACGAGAATCGGTGGCGCCGCCGATGTATTCAAAGCGCAGTTTTTGTCCGAGAATGTCTTCGGCAAATTTTTTGTATGCCAGAATATGCGGATTGTCCTCGTTCATAACCACCGGTGTGGAAGACGAAACGATCTTGTATTCTGCACCGGGAAGCATTGCCTTGTCCAGATTGGCGCGGAGCTGTTCGACGCTGCTGGTCTCGGTCAGGCGAAAGTCGCACAGGGCTTCGGCATAATCGGAAATGACGTTGGCCACGTCGCCCCCGCAGATTTTTGCAAAATGCACGGTATCCACCCATTTGTCGTCGGGAACAAGGCCGGTTTGGGAATAATAAGGATAATCCCGGCGAACGTTTGCCAGTGTTTGCAGCAAAATTTCATTGGCGTCGATGCCTGCCCAGGGAGTGGAGCCGTGAACGGCACGGCCGTGCGCCGTAATTTTGACAAATACCGGATTTTTGCATTTGGCAATAATTTCGAGAATATTGCCGCCGACATCATTGTCGAGCACTATTTCGGCACGCATGTCGGGATGCTCGGCCAAAAAGGCCTCAAGTCCGTGCGAGCCTTTTTCTTCGTCGGAAGAAAGAATGACGCCGAATTTGAGCGGCAGTTTGTGCTCGAGAACATACTCAAGCGAATTGAGTGCCACGGCGGCAAAAGACTTCATGTCCAGCGTACCGCGGCCGAATATTTTACCGTTTTCGATCCGCGGAACGAACATTTCGTCGGCAGCCGGAACAACGTCGAGATGTCCGAGAATCAAAACGTCGAAACTCTCACTGTCGGTATTGCGGGCAAAAAATACCGGTGTCGAATTGTCTTTGCGGAAAATATCAATTTTTGCGCCTTTAAGAGCATCAAGAGATTTTATATAATTCATGCACTTGAGAATTTCCGGAATATTGCCTGTTTCGGTACGGAAGCCGATAAGGCGGGCGGCAGTTTCGAGAATGTTCATGAAAAATCCTTTTCTTCCTTATATTTTTACAATTTATTCACCTAATTTAGTCATAATATTTCATAAATAAAATAAGAAAAGTTTAAAAAGGGGAACAAAATGAGAAGCATCCTAACGATTTTGACGGGTCTGATTCTGATTTGCAGCAGCGCCTCGGCGCAGGAAGAAAGCTATAACGGCGAAACCGGTCTGGCGATTCCCCGTTTCGTATCGCTGCATTCGGATCGAACCAATGCGCGTTCGGGGCCGGGTTCCCGTTATCCCATAGAGTGGGTATATCTGCAAAAGGGAGCGCCGGTTGAGGTGATTGCCGAGTTTGAATTATGGCGCAAAATCAAAGATTGGCAGGGTTCAGAGAGCTGGGTGCATAAAATAACGCTGAACGGCAGACGCACGGTCAAAGTAATTACGCCCGGAGAGAACAATGTCTACGCCAAAGATGATTATCAGTCAAAAGTTATTGCCAGAGTGGAAGACGAAGTTGTCGGAGAAATCAAAAAATGCCCGCCCAAAAACAATTTCTGCCTGATAAGTTTCGGTAACGTCGAGGGCTGGGTTTCCCGTCAGAATCTTTACGGTATTTATCCTGATGAGATAGTCGACTAAGCAGAAGCCCTGAAATGAAGAACCCTGTTTCCGGCTTCCAAAGGACGGTTGAAAGAAGCGTTGTTTATTGCCGGGTGAAAGAGTTTTTTTAGAAGCCGTCGTGGCGATTTGCCCTCAAGACAGGCGATAAAAAGATATTAATTAAAAGGGCACAATAAAAGCCCTGCCGTAAACTCTCCGATTTTCAGGATGTTCACGGCAGGGCTTTTTCTGTTCTTGTCAGAATGTCTATCTTACGAAAATCTGAACTTCGGAAGAAGTGACATTGCCGGTTTTGGCGGAAAGGTTAATTTTATCGGCGCCGACGCCCATATCAATCAGATCCTGAAAGATTTGGGTGGCATTGCTCTTGGCTCCGGCAGAATTGCCGTTGGACGGACTGACGGCAACAACGTCAAAAACAACCGAGGGTTTCTTTGCACGGGCGCTGTTAACGGCCTGTTTCAAGCCTTCTTTATATTTGGTTCCGGCTTTGTTGAGTTTGGTCACAAACAGCGGACTGCCGCTGCCGACGACGGCTTGCGAAGAAGCACCGAAATGCGAAGCCGCGGCAGATGAACCGCTCAGCGGAACGTTGTTAACGCCGTAGCTGCCGACTTTGATGGCGGCGGCCAGATTGCCGATGTTGTCACTGGCAGTCGCGACATACTGTTTCTGACGGACAATATCGCTGTTGACTTCGTTCAAAAGGCTGTTCATGAGAATTGAGGTCTGATTGGCTTCGTTCTCAAGAATACGCAACTGACGATGATCTTCATCCACGGCGCCGGAGATGCTGTAAGATGTACGGATGGCATCGACCAGATAGTCGGTGTTGGCGGCGTCGGCCGAAACTTTGGCGGCCAGCTGGCTCAAGGCATTGGTGTTGGCATTCATGACCTGAATATTGTTCTGAGCACCGTCAAGCATGGCAAACATATTGGGGTTGCCCGGCGTAGTGCCGACCTGCAGCTTGGCTTCAATCATGCCGATGACTTTGTGATACTGAAGGGCATTATTAATAACCGAAGCGCGAATCTGTTGCAGTTGGGCATTGTTGCTGCGGATGGCGGCCTGAAGCTGCGTCAGCTCGCTGCGAAACATAACGACTTTCTGACCGACGAAAGTTCCTGTATTGCCGCCTTCGGAAATCTTGACCGGTTCAAAATTGGTCGAGCCGAGACCGGGAACAACGTCTTCGGAGACCTCCGGCGTTGCGGAAGCGATGTTTTCCTGCTCATCCGAGCCGAACAACGACGGGAACAATGCGTCCGACGAATAAGAGCAGCCGCTCATGACGAACACGGCAAGCATCATAAACGATAAGTTTGTTGCTGATTTTGTCATTGAATAAAGCACCTTTTTTGCTAAAAATAGAAACACTTACAGTTTTTACACCTTTAACATTTTTTGTAAAGGAAATTTTGTAAAAAACAAGCGCTAAGTATGAATCTTTGCGTCACGAAAGGGAGTTTACGGGGAAATAGATTAAAATTCTTTTAAATTATTGTAATTTTTTGCTTGCATTTATTTTTAAGGTGCGCTAATAAGATGCTTGCAAAAGCGATGCACTCGTAGCTCAATTGGATAGAGCATCTGACTACGGATCAGAAGGTTGTGAGTTCGAATCCCGCCGAGTGCGCCATAAAAACCTCCGCAAGGAGGTTTTTTTGTGGCAAAATGAACGTGCGTCATTATATCGTTTTCATTTTTCCGTAAAATTTCTCAGGTATCAATTCGAAAATATCATAATGAGAATCAATTGCCGGCAAAACAAAAACGGCAGCCTTTTCAGACTGCCGTTTTTGTTGAACATTAATTGTCCTGTGCGTTAGACGCCCGGACAGTTAAGCGTTCTTTTTCAGAGCCGCGCCCAGAGCATCGCCGAGGGCAGAATTGCTGGTATCGGAAGCGTATTCTTCCAAAGCCTTCTTTTCTTCCTCAATTTCCAATGCCTTGACCGACAAACCGAGCTTGCCGTTCTTCTTGTCGACAGAAGTGACTTTGGCTTCCAGAACATCGCCGGCATTGTAATTTTCGGGGTTCTGCTGAGCCTTGTCTTTGGACAGGTCGGCCTTTTTGATGTAAGCGGCAACGCCGTTTACTTCAACATTGACGCCTTTGTCATCGTTACCTGTGACATTGGCTTTAACGACATCACCTTTTTTGAAGCCGTCCAGAGCGGAAGAAACTGCGTCTTCCGTCAGCTGTTTGATGCCGAGGCTGATACGTTCTTTTTCAACATCAACGTCAATGATTTTGGCTTCGATTTCCTGACCCTTGGTGTAGTCTTTGACGGCTTCTTCGCCGGCTTTGTCCCAAGAGATGTCGGACAGGTGGATCATGCCGTCGATTTCATCGGACAAGCCGACAAACAAACCAAATTCGGTAATGTTTTTGATTTTACCGTTAATGATTGAACCGACGGGATGCTCTTCAACATAAGCAGCCCAGGGATTCGGGGTGCACTGTTTGATACCGAGGCTGATGCGGCGTTTGTCGGCATCAACTTCGAGAACCTTAACTTCAACTTCCTGAGAAGTCGAAACGATTTTGCCCGGGTGGACGTTTTTGCGGGTCCAGCTCATTTCGGAAACGTGAACAAGACCTTCAATGCCGTCTTCAAGCTCGACAAATGCGCCGTAATCGGTAATGTTGGTAACCTTACCGGTGTAAACTTCACCGACGGTGTATTTGTCGGCAACAGCCTGCCACGGATCGGATTCAAGCTGTTTCATGCCCAGAGAAATGCGCTGGTTGTCTTCGTTAAACTTAACAACCTGAACTTTAACCGTCTGACCGACGGACAAAACTTCTGCCGGGTGGTTAATACGTTTCCAGGAGATATCCGTAACGTGCAACAGACCGTCAACGCCGCCCAAATCGATGAATGCGCCGTAATCGGTGATGTTTTTGACAACACCTTCGAGAACGGAACCTTCTTTGAGGTCGTTAATGAGTTCGGCGCGGGCTTCGGCGCGGGTTTCTTCCAAAACGACGCGGCGCGAAACAACGATGTTGCCGCGGACTTTGTCCATTTTCAAAATCTGGAACGGCTGGGTAATGCCCATCAGCGGCGTAATGTCGCGGATCGGACGAATATCAATCTGAGAGCCGGGCAGAAAAGCGATGGCGCCGTTGAGGTCAACGGTGAAACCGCCTTTGACGCGGCCGAAGATAACGCCGTTGACGCGTTCGCCGGAGTTGAGGCATTTTTCAAGATCCTGCCAGGCTTCTTCGCGGCGGGCTTTTTCACGCGACAGAACGATGTTGCCGTCCTTGTCTTCATAACGATCGACATAAACTTCAACCTGATCGCCGACTTTGAGCTCGGCTTTCTGACCGAATTCACGCAGCGGAATGCGGCCTTCGGATTTAAGTCCGACGTCAACGGTTGCAAAATCGGGCGTCAGTTTAATAATGGTGCCTTTGACAACCGAACCGGTAATACCGTTGTCGCCCAGCTGTTCTTTGAGCAGGTCTTCAAAATTTTCGGTCATTTCAGGGATTTTAACTTCTGTGTTAATCATAAATATGAGTATTTCAAAATTGCCTTTTCTCTCGTGGTAAAAAACGGAGCGGACTTGTGCGGGGTTAAATATCTCAAAGCCAAGCGCACCCTTATGCTTCAAGAGTGCTTCTTTTATACACGCAAATATTTATTTTTCAAGATTTTTTTAACGATTCTCGATAATTTCGCAGGCTCTGGCAAAAACTTCTTCAATCGACAAGTCGGAAGTATCGAAAATAATCGCATCTTTGGCCGGATGGCTGCTCTCTCTTGCAAAGTCGTTTTTGTCGCGGGCGATTGTCTGTTCAAGAACCTCGGCATAGTTGACGGTTTGTCCTTTTTGCAGATATTCTCTGTAGCGGCGTTCGGCTCTGACTTCCGGCGAGGCGGTTACAAAAAACTTGATGTCGGCCTCCGGACAGATAACGGTTCCGGTATCGCGACCGTCATAAATGGCGCCCTTGGCCGGCTTGCCGTCGGCAAATACCGGATTCTTCGAGAAATCCTGCTGCATTTTCAGCAACGCTTCCCGCACTTCGGGAACGGCAGCAACCGCCGAAGCGGCTTTGCTGCCGGACAGTAAACGAAATTCGGGGTTTTCGGACAATTTTATCATTCGCGGAAAAGTCAGATTTCGGGCAAAGCGTACGGCGGCGTCAACGTTGCCGAAATCAATTCCTTCGAGCAGCATTTCGATTCCGACCGCGCGATAGACCATGCCGGTGTCAAAATAAGCCAGATTATATTTGTCCGCCAGTTTTCCGGCCAGTGTTCCTTTGCCTGCCGCGGCAGGCCCGTCAATCGTGATAATCATGTCAGATCCAAGAAATTAATCGGTTGTAACTAAAATTTTACTTCTATGAGGTTAACATATTCCATAAAAGCAAGAGAAGAAACCGCAAATTGGATTTTATGCCAAGAAATTTAGGAAAGCCGGGAGGATGAATCAGCGCTCAAAAAACAAAATCCGCTTATATGTCGATGCCGCTCTGACGCCGGGCGCCGTTATTGAACTGAATCCTGCGGATTCGCATTATCTTTGCAATGTGATGCGATTGCCTTCGGGTGCCGCGCTGAGCTGTTTTAACGCCGCTTGCGGCGAGTATGACTGTCGGATTCTCGAAGCAGACAAAAAACATTGCCGCGTAAGCGTGTTTGCGCAGATCAAAAATCCGGTGCCGGTGCCTGACGTTTGGTTGCTGTTTGCGCCGCTCAAAAAAGATAAAACCGATTTCGTTGTTGAAAAAGCCGTCGAACTCGGCGTGCGGGAGATTGTTCCCGTTATAACTCGGAACACCATTTCCGAAAAGGTCAAAGTCGAACGTTTTGCCGCACAGGCCAAAGAAGCGGCCGAACAATGCGAGCGCACCGACATTCCCGTTGTTCATGACGCCGTTCGGCTCGAAAAACTGTTGCGGGAATGGCCGCGGGAAAGGACGCTGTTCTTTTTGGACGAGACTCTGAATGCCGAAGATTGCCTTTCGGCCTTCGGCACGCGCAAAGGGTGCCCGGCAGCGATTCTTGTCGGTCCGGAAGGCGGATTTTCACCGGAAGAAAGAACCTTGCTCGGTAGCCTGCCGTTTGTCTGCGGGGTGGCGCTGGGCCCCCGTATTTTGCGGGCAGAGACGGCCGCCTGTGCCGCTTTGTCGGTTTGGCAGGCCGAGGCCGGAGATTGGAATAAAGGAGAATAACATGAAAGTTTTGATAGCCGATGATCATGAGCTGTTTCTCAAGGGCTTGGAAATGATTCTCACCGATTCTTTTCCCCAAATGGAACTTTGCCTGGCCAAAGATTATCTCGAGATTTTCGAAATGATTTCAAAACACGGAGACTTTGATTTGATTCTGACTGACTTGGCCATGCCCGGTGCCAAATGGCTTGAAGCGCTGAAAAGGATTCACGACACGTTGCCCGAGACGCCGATTATCATTTTGTCGGCCGTTTTTGATAAAGAAGTCGTGCAAAAAACCATTGAGCTCGGTGCCGCCGGTTATATTCCCAAAACCTCTTCCAATACCGTTATTGTCGGTGCCGTTAATCTGGTCATGTCGGGCGGCGTCTACATTCCGCCGGAGCTGTTGCAAAACACACAGCGGGATGAATTCGACTTTTTGAAACAGATTGAAAAAATTCCGTCTTCCGCGGATACCGTCAAAATCCTTTCTCCAAGGCAAATAGACGTTCTTAAGCTGATTGCCCGGGGACGATCCAATAAACAGATAGCTTATGAACTGGGGCTTACCGAGGGAACGGTCAAACTGCATGTGACCGCCATTTTGAAACTGCTTAACGTTTATAACCGTACAGGTGCCGTTGCCGAGGCGCAGCGGCTGGGGATTCTGAAATGATTGTCAATCCGCAACAGCTGAATACCTACCTCGGCATTTTCGGCGCCGAGAAAATGTCGTTTTTGTGGCGCGAGTACCTTGAGCAGTCCGCGCAGGCATGGGACGGCATGGAAAACTTCGACTGGGATGCCCGCCGTTCCAGGTACCACAACTGGCGTTCGGGCAGTCTGGTTTTCGGTATGGAGGATTTTGCCGTTCTGTGTACCAGAATTGAGGAAAATATCCTTAAAAGGCGATTTGCGCAATTGCCAAAGCAGATAAATGAGAGTAAAATTTTATACGAGAAAAGCATCCTGCGGGTAAAGCAGATAATGCAGCAAATGGAGACAGGCCATGAATGAGAAGAAAGTTTCGTCAATTCCGGTTTACAGCAGTTTTGTATACGGCGACCGCTATAACAGCATTACCGCCAGCGAAACGCTCGATACCGCCTTTTCGGCGCGTCTGCGCACTTTTTTCCAGTATGACAAGCTGGTTGCCTCCGCGTTGCGCAATATCAAAATGAATCAGAACGTATTGCAAATGGGACTTGTTTTCGGCAATGAAATCGATCAGGTTGCCCAGACGGTCGGCGCCTACGGGCAATATGACATTATCGACGTCAATCCGTTTCAGGTTTCCCGCAATCAGGAAAAATACGGATCGGTTTATCCGTGTCTGCATATCTTTGAGCAGGATGCCGCAACTCTCAAGGTTGAGAAAAAATATGACGTTGTTTTGTGTTTTCTGCTTTTGCAGGAATTGCCCGTCGTCACGAAGATGAAAGTTGTAAACAATGCGCTCAACGCCGTAAAAGACGGCGGCTGTGCTGTGTTTATCGATTATCATAATCCGCTTTACTGGCACCCGCTGCGCTATGTCGTACGCATGTATAACCGCCTGCGTCATCCGTTTGCCGAAAAACTGTGGGATCGCGAAATCGATACCTTTGCCAAAAACAAAATCGATTTCGTCTGGCGCAAAAGCACCTGTTTCGGGCGGATGTTCCAAAAAGTTGTCGCCACGCGCAAAAACGGCATTGGCGAAGTTGCCTCGGCCGAGGCTCAGGATGCAACGTTGGAAGATTATTTCTTACCTGATTTCTAAGATTTTTTCGGCGATCTGTTCGGCGCAGTCAAGTCTTTGTGTCGGAACAAAAGACAATGCGTTTTCCGCTTCCAGTGCGGTGGCGTATCCGCCCTCAAACAAAGACTGAACGAAACGCAGATGTTTCGGGGTGAGCCAGCCGCGGCCGCGGAAGACCAGAACAGGCTTGCCCGTGCTGCATGCTTCGCTGCACATTGAGACGGTGTCGCCGGTCACGATGTGATTGTCGGCGCAGGCCAGAAAGCCCATATACGGATTTTCTTTTTGCTCTCCCCACAAATAAGTGTAGGCCGGAACTTCTTTCAGGCATTCCATAATGGCGTTTTGTGCTTCGGTTCCGGTGCGCCGCGAAGTGGTAATCAGAATCGAGCCGCCGCATTTGCGCTTAAATTCAAGAATTTCGTGTGCCAGGATGCGGGCGTTTTCGAGACTGAAAGGCTTTCCCTTGATGGCGCCGCCGACGATAACCGTTGTCAGCGGTCGTGGCAGAGAGGCAAAAACAGGTTCCCATTTTCCTTTGGCTTCGTTCAAAATCTTAGCGGACGCGCGGTGCGGACAACCGGTGATGTAAAAGAAACTGTTCGGAGAGTTTTTTTTGCGGTCATGCTCTGACAAAATCAAAAGCTCAATATCTTTTAATCCGGTCTTTCCGGGATACATTAATTGGATGATTTTTGTCTTGTTGCCCGACATCTTGCGGATATGCCTCGCTGCCGGGAGAGTTCTGCGGCTGACGGAGAGAACCAGATCCGGGTACTTTTCTCCGTCGAGCGGAGAACTTTTCTGCCTGTCGATTCCGAGCAGGCTTCTGCCGCGGATGAAGTTGGGCAGGGCGGCGCGACCGGTATAGACGATGTTTTTTTCGATGACGGTGATTCTGTCTTGCAGAGCCATGATAATACCTTTGGCCTGACCGACGCTTCCCGTACGGTCGTCAAAGAGAGCCCAGAGAGTTTTTTTCATGTTTAATAACTTTCAAAAAGTCGTGGCTAATCGATTCTAATGCTTGTAGTATATTATTTATTAACATTAAAACAACCTTTTTGTCGGAGGTTCCCCATGCGCCTTGTTTTTGCAGCTTTTTTGTTCAGCCTTTTCCTGAGCCTGCCGTGTTCCGCGCAATATGCCGCGCAGAACGACGCCAAATACATTGCCACTCTCAAAGCGGTGGTCAACGCCAAGATTGACGACGAGGAAAATTTAAGCGCCGTTGAACAGTTGCGCGAGAATCAGCGCTTTAACCGCGAACTGATGCGGATGCTCGAAAAGCTGCAGAACACCCGCACCAAAAATTCCACCAATCGCAAGGTCTACAATATCCTGCTTAAGGCCGGCAAAGACGTTTACAACGAATTGAAGTAGTTAAGCATTGTTTAATAAAAAAATGCTATTCTGTAGAAAATAAACGAACGGAAAGGCCAATGCGATGACATACGACTTTAAGGCAGCTTTTGAACGCATGACGGTGCGCCGTCAGGAGATAATCCGACAGAAAGACGGCAAGGCTGTGGAAGGGCTTCCGCCGTTGGAAACGCAAAAAGACGGCGTTGCGGCGATGCGCAAAATAAAAACTCAGGAGAAGTCCGAATGAAAAAACTGTTCTGCCTCGTGTTTTTGGCTGTGGTTTCATCCTGTACCCGTACCGAAACGCTCTATTGGGAAGAGCCCGATTATAATCGGTTGGCAGCTCATATGAGCGTTGTTGAGAAATCGCCGAATTATGTTGTTTACGAGTATCGCGACATCCGGGTTGACGAAGCTGCGCCGATAGCTGCGCTTTATTGTCAGGAACACGGCAACAGGCAGGCGGCGCTGTATACGGTCACAATGACGCGCGGCAACGCCCGCCGGGCAACTTTTGTTTGCCGGAAACGGAACGAAAATTAGCTTCGGCCGAACTTGCAAAGACTTCTCTTTCTTCCTATATAGCAATATAGATAAGAATTTTGCAAAAGAGTTAAAAAATGAATAAAAATCTCTATCATGTTCTCGGCCTAAACAAAGACGCCGGCGAAGCCGAAATCAAGTCGGCCTACCGTAAGCTGGCGCGAAAATATCACCCGGATCTGAACAAAGACAACAAGGACGCTGCCGAAAAATTCAAGGAAATTTCGTGTGCGTATGACATTTTGGGCGATAAGGAAAAACGCAGAAAATATGACAACAACGAAATTGACAGCGACGGCAAACCGACCGGATTCGGTGCCGGATTCGGCAATGCGGGCGCCGGTGCGTATCAGCAGTACGGCAGCAATCCGTTTGGCGGCGGCAGCTATAACGGAGGCGATTTTGACTTCTCGTCCATCTTCGGCAGCGACATTTTTTCTCAGTTTACCGGCGGCCGCGGCGGTTTTTCGGGGTTCGGCGGCGCGCAGACGCGGCGGCCGCGCAAAGGCGAAGACATCAGTTATACCATGCGGATAGATTTTTTGGCGGCCGCGCGCGGCGACGAAAAGACCGTTAATCTCAACGGTAAAAACATCAATGTCAAGATTCCCGCCGGCACGTTGTCCGGGCAGACATTGCGTCTCAAGGGACTTGGCAGGCAAAGTCCCAACGGCGGCAGTGCCGGAGACGTTTTGATTACCATAAACGTTGATAAACATCCGTATTTTTCGCTTGAGGGCAACAACGTGATCATGGAATTGCCGATTACGTTCAAAGAGGCAGTATTGGGCGCCAAGGTCACTGTCCCCACGATTTCAGGTAAGGTTGCCGTCAATATTCCGCCTTATGCTTCCAGCGGCGAGAAACTTCGCCTTAAAGGCAAGGGAATCAAGAACGGCGATCAGATTGTCACGCTCAAAATCGTTGCGCCCAAAAAGGCTGACGGCGGGCTGGAAGAAGCGCTGCGCAAACTGCCGGACGAAACGATAAGGAATTTTTGATGCTGCTGGACTCTCTCAAGAATTTTTCCTGGTATAATGAACCGCAGAACGTCCGCTTCGTTGAAGAAGGAATGCTTGTCGAGACTATGCCGCAAACGGATTTCTGGCAGACCGCACATCATAATTTTTTCAAAGACGACGGTCATTTTTTCTATGCCGAAAAAGAGGGGAATTTTGATTTAACCCTCAAATGGCGTTTGGGCGCAGCCGTCGCGTCCGATCAGTGCGGACTGATGATTCGTGCAGACAGCCGCAATTGGGCCAAAATCGGCTTTTTGAGTCCGGACTTGTCGGTGCCGCAAATTGGCTGTGTGGTTACTTCACGCGGTGTGTCCGACTGGTCGTCGCATCACCTGCCGGTCACGCCTTCCGATTTATGGTGCAGGGTGATTCGCCGCGGTGATGATTTTGTTTTCTTTTATTCGGCAGACGGAGAAAAATTCTGTCAGAGCCGGATGTTTCATCTTTCAAATCTCGAAACGGTCGTTAAAGCCGGCGCCTATTGTTGCTCGCCGCAAAACCACAAATTTGAATGTATTCTTGAAAACATAGAATAGCATTTTTCGCGTATTCTTCTTTGTTTCGGACTTTCTCTTGTTGTGTCGTTTTCAGTTTTTTTACGGTCTTTCTCAGGGCAGGTTCGAAGATTACAGTAGGGGATTGGGACATGACGAGTTTCATTTCTAAACCCTAATCTCTGATTTCTGATTATCTTATTAACCAATATTAAACTCTGTCCTGCTATAATTCGCAAAATACCGGGACTGTGTCTGAAGGATGGAAAATGCTTAACCTCAAACATGTTGCTGTCAGTTCTTTTAACGAAAACATCGCTTATCTACACAGCGATTGCAGCGCTTATAAAGTCGATGATATTAAGACCATGACAAAAGTGGAGATCCACGGCGGAATGCAGCCGGTTTACGCGCTGCTGGAAATTACCGATGATTCCAAAATCGTCAAGCCCAATGAGCTTGGTCTCAATAACGAGGCTTTTCGCCAGATAAACCTTCCCGAAGGTGCCAATGTTTCGATTACGTTGGCTCCTCCTGCGCCGAGCCTGCCGATTGTCAAGCGTAAAATTGTCGGCAATATTTTGAGTGCCAGCGAATATGCCTCCATTATCGGAGATATTGCGGCCAAACGTTATTCCAATTTGGATATTGCCGCATTTCTGGTCGCTTCGGGCTCTTTTATGACGGCATCCGAAGTTTTGGCTCTGACCGAGGCTCTCATCGGCGATGACGTCATCCGCTGGGACAACGAAAGTATCGTTGTCGATTATCATTGTTTTGGCGGCGTACCGGGCAACAAGGTTGACATCATCATCAATTCGATTATTGCTGCCTACGGGCTGCCCATGCCGACAACCTGTTCGCGTTCGTTGACGTCTTGTGCCGGCGTGGCCGACACTTTCGGCGTTTTGGCCAATGTCGATATTGACGAAGACAAATTGGTCAGATTGGTAAAGGAAAATCATGGAGCGATTGCGTGTTACGAAAGCCTGCCGATAGCAGAGGCCAACAAAATTGTATCCCTCATTGAACGACATATCGGTTTTACCCAGCTTCAGCATCTGGCGGCTTCGATTCTTGCCATCAAACTGGCTGCCGGCGTCACGCATTTGGTCGTAGATATTCCTGTCGGACCGAATTCACGCATTAAATCAACCAACGAAGCCATGCGCCTGCGCAAGCTGATAGAATATGTCGGCGACATGCTGTCTCTGGAAATTGACGCCGTTATCACCGACGGCAGCGAACCTATCGGCAACGGCGTCGGTGCCGTTTTGGAAGCGCGTGACGTTATGAAAGTCTTGCGCAATAAACCGGACGCGCCGCAGGATTTGCTCGAAAAATCGTTGTTTATGGCCGGACGCATTCTGGAGTTCGATCCCAAACTGCGCGGCGGTCAGGGCTATGCCGTCGCCAAGGAGATTCTCAGTTCCGGTCGCGCACTTGAGGCCATGAACAAAATGATTTATGCGCAGGGCAAAGCTCCGCAGCCGCAGCTGGGACATCTGACGCGCGACATCGTGGCAACGGCCGGCGGCGTGGTGGAAAGCATAAACAACGAGCGTATCAACAGAATAGGCCTTCTGGCGGGTGCCGGACAGTATCCGGGCGCCGGTCTGGATTTGCTCAAAAAAGTCGGAGATCACGTTGAACAGGGCGAAACTTTGTATCGCATTCATTCTCTGACATCAACCGATTTTGCCTTTGCTAATTCAGTGGTTGACGGCAACAACGGCTACGAAATTAATACAAAGGGATATTAGATGGTTTATCCGAATCGTCAGACTGCCGAACAGGAGTTGCTTCTGGGTGAACAACTCAATCCGGGAAAATGGATTGCCCATTCGCAAAATGCGGCGACCGTCTGCGAACGGATTGCCCGCAAAGCCGGAATGGATGCGGACAAGGCGTATGTCCTCGGGTTGCTGCACGATATCGGCCGAAGGATCGGTTTCTGCGGTGAAAAGCATACCTATGCCGGTTATGAATATGCCCTGTCAAAAGGATGGGACGATGTTGCCCGCATCAGTCTGACTCATTCTCACTTGTTTCAAAATGCCTCGCAGGGAGTTGCCGAATATGACGGCACTGCAGAAGAATGGGCTTTTATCACAAACTATATTGCCGGAATCCGGTTTGACGATTACGATCTCTTAGTTCAGATTGGCGATGCTTTGGGGGCAGCTGACGGAATATGCATAATGGAAAAGCGGTTTGTCGACGTGGCGTTGCGCTACGGAATTTTTCCCGGCACGCTTGAAAAATGGCGCAGATTTTTCGAACTTAAGGAATATTTTGACCAAAAATGCGGTTGTTCTGTTTATGATTTGCTGCCGGAAATTAAAAATAATTTAGGATGAAAAATCAGCCTCGTTGTAAGCAGACGTATGCCGTTCGCGG
>CAYNBB010000003.1:62437-70397 GCA_964395655.1 uncultured Azospirillaceae bacterium
AATAATTTAGGATGAAAAATCAGCCTCGTTGTAAGCAGACGTATGCCGTTCGCGGCAAGATATTCGCTTTAAGATGAAAATCCGCCTGAAAAGTCACGGAAAACATTCGTTTTTGCAATGTGCTTAGGAGCGCCGGCCGGAACTGAAAGAAATTTTCAAAAAAAAATCCGCCGCTCTTGCATAGCCCGAAGATCATCCCTATATAAGCAGGTAGAAAGATAAAAATTGTACGACTTGTTTTATAAAAAGGATGATAAATTATGAGCAATAAAGTCATTGGTATTGACCTTGGTACAACCAACTCCTGCTTTGCCGTTATGGAAGGCGGAGAGGCCAAAGTTCTCGAAAACTCCGAAGGTGCCCGCACGACGCCGTCGATGGTGGCGTTTACCGATACCGAGCGTCTGGTCGGTTTTCCGGCCAAGCGTCAGGCGGTTACCAATCCGGAAAACACCCTGTTTGCCATTAAGCGTTTGATCGGCCGCCGCTTTAACTCTCCGGAAGTTTCCAAGGACAAGGAACACGCTCCGTTCAAGATTATCGAAGGCGACAACGGCGACGCCTGGGTTGATGTCAAAGGCCAGAAATATGCTCCGTCGCAAATTTCGGCAATCGTTTTGCAGAAAATTAAGGAATATGCCGAAAGCTATCTTGGCGAAAAGGTCGAAAAAGCCGTTATTACGGTTCCTGCTTATTTTAACGATTCTCAGCGTCAGGCCACTAAAGACGCCGGTAAGATCGCCGGTCTGGAAGTTCTGCGCATTATCAACGAGCCGACGGCTGCGGCTCTGGCTTACGGAATGGACAAGAAAACTTCCGGCACCATTGCCGTTTATGACTTGGGCGGCGGTACGTTCGATATTTCCATTTTGGAAATCGGCGACGGCGTGTTTGAAGTAAAATCGACCAACGGCGATACTTTCCTCGGCGGTGAAGACTTTGATCAGAGACTGGTCAACTATCTGGCTGACGAATTTAAGAAGGAAAGCGGCATTGACTTGCGCGGCGACCGTCTGGCTCTGCAGCGCTTGAAAGAAGCCGCCGAAAAAGCCAAGATTGAGCTGTCTTCCACCACGCAGACCGAAGTTAACCTGCCGTTTATTACTGCGGATGCCAGCGGTCCGAAACACCTCAATATCAAATTGAGCCGCGCCAAACTGGAATCCATTGTCGAAGATCTTATTGACCGTACGGTCGAACCCTGCAAGAAGGCTATGGCCGACGCCGGCGTTACGCCGTCCGATATCAGCGAGGTTATCCTCGTCGGCGGTATGACACGTATGCCCAAAGTTCAGGAAAAAGTTAAGGAAATTTTCGGCAAGGAACCGCACAAAGGCGTTAATCCGGATGAAGTCGTTGCCGTCGGCGCCGCTATTCAGGGCGGTGTCCTGATGGGCGACGTCAAAGACGTTTTGCTGCTCGACGTTACCCCGCTGTCTCTGGGTATTGAGACCTTGGGCGGCGTCTTCACGCGTTTGATTGACCGCAACACCACGATTCCGACGCGCAAGTCTCAGGTCTTCTCGACTGCGGAAGACGGTCAGACTGCGGTTACGATTCGTGTCTTCCAAGGCGAGCGCGAAATGGCTGCCGACAACAAACTGCTCGGCCAGTTTGATCTGGTCGGTATTCCGCCGGCACCGCGCGGCATGCCGCAGATTGAAGTTACCTTCGACATTGACGCCAACGGTATTGTAAACGTTTCGGCCAAAGACAAGGCAACCAACAAGGAACAGGCGATTCGCATTCAGGCCAGCGGCGGTTTGTCCGATGCCGATATCGAAAAGATGGTCAAAGACGCCGAGGCCAATGCCGACGCCGATAAAAAGAAGAAAGAATTGGTCGAGGCCAAAAATCAGGGCGAATCTCTGGTTCATTCGACCGAAAAAACGCTGAAAGAGCACGGCGACAAAATCAGTGCTGCCGAGAAAGAGGCGATTGAAAACGAAATCAAGGCGCTCAAGACCGCTTTGGAGGCCGAAGACCTGACGGTTATTAAAGAGAAGACCGAAAGTCTGATGCAGGCTTCGATGAAACTCGGCGAGGCCATGTACAAAGCTCAGGCGCAGGCCGCCGGTACTGCCGACGCCGCGGGAGCCGGAGCCGATCAGCCTTCGGCCGACCAGCCGTCCGGCGACGAAAAAGTCGTCGACGCCGACTTTGAAGAAGTCAAATAAGTTTGACCAATAAAGAAAAAGCCGCTCTGTTGAGCGGCTTTTTTGTGTCTTAACTACTTTGCGGCGGCAATATCGCGTGTGCGGGTTCGCAGCGCGGATTGAACGGCGGAATTCGTTTTGTCGTCCGTGCGTATCGGGCGGATGTCGTTTTCCTTTTCTTTGTCCTTGCCGTTGGCGCCGGCTCTGCCGAGCAGGCAGACGGATTTGACTTTGCCCCAAAAGCGGTCGAAAGTCGTCGTCATCGGAATTTCCTGCTGCATTTCGACTTTTGACAATTGATCAAAGCGTTCAAAATGAGCCTGTTCTTCAACATTCTGAATGCTCATCCCCTGGCCGTTGGCGTAGGTTGTGTAGAGCGTGCCTTTGCCGGCTTCGGCATGGTGATATTTTCCGTCAATCTCTTCAGCATTACGATCCAGAACGCCGTCACTGTGGATAGGTGCCTCGGTTACATATCCGACTTCGTTATGCAGCGTTGTGGACTGATCAAGCGTCAGAATTGTTTTCATAACCTCCGGCGTCAGTTTTTCCGGAATTATTTTGCCGTCCGCATCTGTAATTCCGGCAACGGCTTTGACAGCGTCCTCAGAAACGCCATGCTCCAGACACCATTTGGGACCCAGCACGGTGTGCCTGCCGTGGCAGGCTTCCATGTCTTCGCCGTTAGCCTGCATGTGAGCCAGAGTATTTTGCGACAGATTACTACCGTATTTCTCTTGTAAATCTACATGGTTTACGTTCGTATCAATGTCCGCATTAACCATTTGTGCACCGCAGTCACCGGCAATCATCAGGATACGGTAGGGATCAATTTCCCGATCAATTCCCTGAGCCATACAACTTGCCTTAGTATCGTTAATAGCATCCTGAAGCGCGGCAACGTTATCGTCCAGCAAACCCGGGGCATCCTTTGTCCATGCAGAAACAATCTCTTTGGCATGTTCCGTGAAATTATCAGGATATGTAATGCTCGTATGCTCCGGAACGTCAATAACCTTGACACCGTTCGGATCCTCGGCTGTCGTTTCGCTGCGAACGATACCTTGCTCGGCCAACTCTGCATTTGTTTTGTTTACCAAATCTTGTGCAGCATCCTGTTCGATTGCGTCAACGGCAACACCGGCTTCATTTAATTGCTCCGGAGTCATTTCGGCATATCTTGCCGTATCTTCTGCCGACATAACCGGCTCTTTGTGATAATGAACCGCATCGTCCGCATGCTGGTTATATTCGTCGGTTGAGATGTCTTTGGTCATGGTTTCGCCAAAAAGGCCGGTAGAGTGCAAACCGGTATCCATGGCATTAATTCCGGCACCGATTCCGTATCCGCAGGCCATCGCCGTACCGGTTGACAAAACGGTGTTACCCAGGCTTTTGCTTAAAGATTTCCAGACGCTGTTGCCTTCTTTGCGTGAGGCTCTGAAACCCTTAATCAGAGAAGTGCATCCGCCGACAGCCATTCCGGCATAAGACAAACAACGATCCAGCGGCAGAGCATGTCCCAAAGCCTCGACGGCCTTGCCGCCCCATACGCCGCCGATCAGCGTGGCAGAAGTAATTAATGCGGTCTGGGCAAGTTCAGGCACATGTCTTCCCATAAAGCTCCAGAATTTCATCTTCTTACCTTCTTTGGCCAGCGCTTCTTTTTCGAGTTTATATTGCTTGTGCAGCCTCCAGGTTGCCTGTCCGACATAGAATGCGGCATACAGCGGGGCACCGAGGCCGGGTTGTCCGATCAACATGCAGCCGGCATTGATACCATAACGCGCTAATTGGTTAATACCCTGACTCATCATATTCTGCGATGCGGCTTTTTTATAACTGCGCAGAGACGAATAAACGGAGCCGAAACGTTTGATACAGGTCTTGTCAATATGCTGGATTTTGTCATACATTTTTTTCAAGACCGGTGCTTTTGTCCCGATACCGACGGTTTCGCCTTTATCGTTTTTGCGCGTTGCCAGTCTGTTTAACCAGCCGGCAACACCGTTAACGGCATCGGCCGCATGCGCCATGGCGGCATTTTGGGATATCTTGACTTTTTTGCCGCTTTTCAAGTCTTCAACCGCTTTGGCTACATTAGCTTCCAAAACTTTCGGATCAATGTTTTGAGGCTCTGTCTGCCCTTCAAATTTGAGCAGTTCATTGGTCATCAGCAATGCGCCGACGTTTACTGTTGCCGCTTCATTAAAAGCTTCGGCAAATCTGGCCTTAAGGTCTTCGTCCTTGTCTTTGAAACCTTTGACGGCCGCGGCGCGGGCAGCCTGTTCTTTAACAATGTCGAGAAAGATTTTCTTTTCTTCGTCGCTTTCAAATTCCAAACCGTCAATCATCGGCTGAATTTCCGGATAGTCTTCCGGTTTCAGCTCATCGGCCATTTTGGAGGTTTTGTCAAACGCTTGTTCTATTGCCTCGGCGTCTTGGGGCGAGACTTTGTCAAAACCGTTGGTTTCATCGTAGATTTTAATTTCGGCATCCAGTTTTTTTTGAGCCTCGCCAACCATCTGATTAATGAGATTGGAATCTTTGTTTTGCTCTTTGAGATAAGCAAACATTTCGCTTGCACCGTCATAAACGTCGGCAATACCGGTCTGATCAACAACAATCGTCCCTTTGACATATCCTTCAAGCTTGTCAATCATTGCCTGATTCAGCTGATTCCTTTGTTCCGTCAGCATGCTGACGGTATTGGCGTCTTTGTCTTTTTTGGCTTCTTCGGCTTTGAGCTCTTCACTGATTTTCTGATGCAGAAAAACCGTAAATTTCGGCGGGTAAGTTTCCAGAATCTGTGCGCTGGCTTTGTTCATGGCACCGTTAAATTTTGCCATTTCGATAGGAGACAGATTTTCAATAACGGCGCGACGCTCATCCGGGGTCATGTCGCTGAAATTATCCGGCAATTTGTTGATTGCTTTAAGAGCTGTTATCTCAACACCTTCCATAAATTCAATGGCGTTAAGGAATTCGGTATTCTGTCCGTCAATTAATTGCTGCCACTCATCAGCGTTCCAGCCGCGCATAACAACCCCGTCAACAATAACCGGTCTCGGGCCGGGACGAGGATTGGGTCCCGGACGCGGTTCAGGGCCGGGAACAACAATCTGTTTTTTGATTCTCGGAACATCATAGGCATTGTCATATTCGACTTCCCGGGCGATATCTTCGGCCACGGCAGCGTCTTTTTCGTCTTTAATCGCGTCATTGAGCTTGTCTATGCCGCTGTCGGTGCGGTATGCGTTGACAACCGCTTCATAAATCTCAATTGCGCGTTTGTTATTCGGATGGTTGGCGCGGAGATCTTCCAAGCGTTCCTGCAGAATGGAAGCCGTCATCGAGTTGTTGCGCATGTGCAGCACCAGCTGCGACAGGTCGGGAATCTCACGGTCTTCAAGGTGCGTAACGTTTTTATCTGTCCCTGAGACGAGCTTTAATCTGATTTTTGGCAAGTCGCGGGCTGTTCGCGGAGAAACAAAATTTTCAATGGCTTCGTTTTCGGCCAGCGAATGACGAGCTTGCAATTCTTTCATTTTGGCCTTAAATTCGGCTTCGTTCGCTGTTTTGCCGAGATGGTATTTCTCGAACAGATCGGCAACGTCGCGGCGGAATTGCTCATTGTTGCCTCCGGTATAGTTCGGGTCGCGCAGCATGGCAACGAGTTCTGCGGTGGTTAATCCTGTCAGGCCTGTTTCGTCAAGGCGCGACAAATCAGGAACTTCCTGTAACTCATTATTTTGAGCATTAAAATGAGCTTCCAATTTATCACCGTTTTGTTTGACATATCTTTGCAAGAGCTCGTCCAAACGGTATGTGTGCAAATCTTCTCCCGTATTTTCATCTGAGTTCATCTGAAGAATATATTTCTCAAATTCCGGGCTTTTGCGAATTTCTTCGAGTTCTTCGGGGGTAAAATCTCTGGCCATTGCAATGCTCCTTAAAGGTACGAATTTTGTATAATATAAACTATTATACCTTGTTTTGGTAATTTTGGCAACAAGTTTTGTCTAAATTTTCAGATAATGCCATTCTAATGCGAAAACGCTTAATTTTTATTTAATTGCTTGCTTTTTAAGAACAAAAGCCCTAAATAAAATATAACTTGTCAGTGCGGAGCACTGACGCGGGGTGCCGCGCACCCGCCGGGCGGGTCATCCTCGGCGCGAGCAGAGCGCAAGCGAATGTGAGACGCAGGACATCTTTAGGGGTTTTTGCGTCCGGGCGCCTTTCTTTTTTGTCATCCTCGGGCGGCACAAAGTGCCTGACCCGAGGATCCGGGCTAAAGAAAAGACCGCAGGGCAAAGCATTTTCCCTTGGTCATCCTCGTGCCCGAAGGCCGCAGGCCGGAGGAATTGACACGAGGATCCAGGAATCAATGCAACTTTATTCTCATCTGGATTCTCGGATCAGGGACTGCGTCCCGTCCGAGAATGACAATAGAAAGAAAAAAGTCCGAGACTGACATAAACTGAGAAATGCGGCGAACAACAACCGAGATTAACATAATAATATAAAACGATAGACAAAAGAACAATGAGCGAAAAAACTGATTATTACGAAGTGCTGGAAGTGTCCAGAACCGCGGGCGGGGAAGAAATCAAAAAGGCCTTTCGCCGTCTGGCCATGCAGTATCATCCGGATCGTAACCCCGGCAACAAGGAAGCCGAACAAAAGTTTAAGGAAATCAACGAGGCTTACGAGGTCTTAAAAGACGAGCAAAAGCGCGCGGCTTATGATCGTTACGGACATCAGGCCTTTGCCAACGGCGGCAGCGGCATGGGCGGCAATCCGTTCGGCGGTTTTGACTTTAATTTTGGCGGAGCAGGCGGTTTTGCCGATATTTTTTCCGACGTTTTTTCGGAATTTATGGGTGGCGGCCGCCGTCAGCAGAGTTATGCCGTGCGCGGGAATGACGTTCGTTATAACATGGAAATCAGCCTGGAAGAGGCCTTTGCCGGGATTGAAAAAGAAGTGACGATTCCGTCGTCCGAAACTTGTGAAGAATGCCACGGGCACGGAACCAAAGACGGCAAACCGGCACCGGTCTGTCCGCATTGTCAGGGTTCCGGCAAAATTCGTCTGCAAAAGGGCTTTTTTGTCGTCGAGCAGGCCTGCCCGCAATGCGGCGGCAGCGGACATAAGGTCAGCGAAGTCTGCTCCAAATGCAAAGGACGCGGCGCAATCAACAAAGAAAAAGTTATTAAAGTCAAAATTCCCGCCGGCATTGAGGATGATACCCGGATGCGGATTCAGGGCGGCGGCGAAGCCGGAATTCGCGGCGGCGAAAACGGAGATTTATATGTCTTTGTATCGGTCAAAACGCACAAACTCTATACGCGTGACGGTGCCAGCCTCTATACCCGCGTGCCGATTTCGATGTGCTGCGCCGCGTTGGGCGGAACAATAGAAATACCGGCCGTCAACGGCGAAAAAATCGAGCTTAAGATTGCTCCCGGCGCGCAGAATGACGACGTGATAAAAGTTAAGAACGAGGGTATGACGATCTTGCGCTCAAGCCGCCGCGGCGATTTGTTTGTAAAACTCCGGGTCGAAACGCCGGTCAGTCTTTCGGCTCGGCAAAAAGAGCTGCTCGAAGAGTTTCGCTCAATCAGCAAAGACGACAAATGCCAGCCCGAAGCCAAAAGTTTTTTTGACAAGATAAAAGATTTGTTTGCCGCTTGATTTTGCAGCAAAGAAAAAACGACGGACAGTCAAAAGGTAACTGCGGTGTCTGATGCAAGATTTTTCCTATACGGAAAGACGAACCCCGATTCAGGAGTGAATCGGGG
>CAYNBB010000004.1:0-2034 GCA_964395655.1 uncultured Azospirillaceae bacterium
CCGGCTCATAATCGTCCTGTAACGACGAATACTCCGGCAGTTCAACGAGTTTCAAAGGATATAGAGGATCGTTGATATTAAATATGTTTAAATTAAAAAATCCCGAATATAAATTCGGGATTTTTTTGCTTACTTTTCTTCGGGTTTGAGACGGCGGCGGGCAATCGGATCAAGCACGCGTTTGCGCAGACGCAGCGTTTTGGGCGTGACTTCCAGCAGTTCGTCTTCCTGGATATAAGAAAGTCCCTGTTCCAGCGTCAGCTTGCGGGGCGGAACCAGGTCAATCGCCTCATCCTTGCCGGCGGCGCGGATGTTGGTCAGCTGTTTGGCTTTGCAGGGGTTTACTTCCAGATCGTTGGGTTTGGTGTGTTCGCCGATAATCATGCCGACGTAAACAGGCACGCCGGGATCAATAAACATCGGGCCGCGATCCTGAAGTTTCCACAGCGAATAGGCAATCGCCGTTCCGGTTTCGGAGGAAATCAGAACGCCGTTGCGGCGACTGTCTATTTCGCCTTTGTAGGGTTCGTAGCATTTGAAAATACGATTCATAACGCCGGTACCGCGGGTGTCGGTCAGAAATTCGGAATGGTAGCCGATAAGGCCGCGTGACGGCGCGTTAAAAATCAGACGGACTTTATTGCCGACCTGAGAGGGAATCATTTCTGTCATTTCGGCGCGGCGTTGTCCCATTTTTTCGACTACGGTACCGGAGTGTTCTTCATCAACGTCGACGACGACTTCTTCAATAGGTTCCAACAGCCGGTTGTTTTCGTCGCGCTTCATCAAAACGCGCGGACGCGATATTGAAAGCTCGAATCCTTCACGGCGCATAGTTTCGATCAGAACGCCGAGCTGAAGTTCGCCGCGGCCGGCAACTTCAAAGGAATCGGATGTGTCGGTGCGCGATATTTTAAGTGCGATATTTCCTTCTGCCTCTTTGCACAAACGGTCCCAGATCATGCGCGAGGTAACCTTGTCGCCTTCGCGGCCGGCCAGCGGCGAATCATTAATTGAAAAAGTCATGGCCAGCGTCGGCGGATCAATCGGCTGAGCATGAATTGCTTCGTTGACGTCAAAGGCGCAAAGCGTATCTGCCACAGTGCCTTTGACAACGCCGGCGACCGCAACGATGTCGCCGGCATGAGCTTCTTCCAGCGCTTCACGGTTGAGACCGCGATAAGCCAGAATTTTGCTGATGCGAACACGTTCGATTTCTTTGCTGTCTCCGTTCAGGACTTTGACGGTGTCATTGACATGCAACGAGCCGGATTGGATTTTTCCGGTGAGCAGGCGGCCTATGAATTTGTCCGATTCAAGCGTGGTGGCCAGCATTGAAAACGGTTTGTCCGGTTCGCAGGCCGGTTCGGGAAAGTAAGAACAAATCAGTTCGAACAACGGCGAAAGATCTTTTTTCTCATCTTCAAGTTCTTTGACGGCCCATCCGTTGCGGCCGGAAGCGTATAATATCGGGAAGTCCAGTTGTTTGTCATTGGCGTTGAGACTGACGAACAGATCGAACACTTCATTCAACACTTCATCACAGCGTGCGTCGGCCTTATCGGCTTTATTGATGACGACAATCGGGCAAAGGCCGAGTTTAAGCGCTTTGCCGAGCACAAATTTGGTTTGCGGCATCGGTCCTTCGGAGGAATCGACAAGCAAAACCACGCCGTCGACCATTGACAAAATGCGCTCGACTTCGCCTCCGAAATCGGCGTGTCCCGGCGTATCTACGATATTAATATGGGTTCCGTTCCAGTTGACAGAGGTGCATTTTGACAGAATCGTAATACCTCGTTCTCTCTCAAGGTCGTTGCTGTCCATAACGCAGGTATCGACTTTTTGGTTGTCTCTGAAGGTGCCGCTCTGTTTCAGTAATCCGTCGACGAGTGTGGTTTTGCCGTGGTCAACGTGAGCTATTATGGCAATATTTCTCATATTCATTTTTATTTTCTTTCCTAAATGGTCGTCATGTCGCGAATTTAATTCCTCGTGTACCGCTTAATGTACACGTCGTCATTAAATTCGCTT
>CAYNBB010000004.1:2134-66575 GCA_964395655.1 uncultured Azospirillaceae bacterium
GCGAATTTAATTCCTCGTGTACCGCTTAATGTACACGTCGTCATTAAATTCGCTTCCGGCACGGCCATTTATGAAAGAAAATGTCCGTGCCCTAAATGGTTGTCATGTCGCGAATTTAATTCCTCGTGTACCGCTTAATGTACACGTCGTCATTAAATTCGCTTTCGGCACGGCTATTTATGAAAGAAAATGCCGTGCTTTGAGATATTTCATTTTTAATTCGCCTTACCATACACTTTTGAAATTAAATTTCAATAATTTAGTGCAGAAAAAATACATTTTTTTACAGACAGAATAAAAACCGCTTGTGTTTGGCCAGCCGCCGCTGTAAACGTCGGAGCCGGTATTAAAAAAGGAGTTCGTTTTCCAAACTCCTTTTTTGCGTTTTCAGGCTTTTTTGCCGTAAGACAATAATTTATTGCGTACAAAGCCTCGCAGGCTGACTTCCGGTCTGGCACCATAATGCGAAATGATTTCGGCGGCGGCAATCGAGCCGATCATGGCACAGGTGCCGAGGCTGCGTTCCTGTGTCATGCCATAGAGGAAACCGGCTGCATACAAATCGCCGGCGCCGGTGGTGTCGACAACTTCGTCTGCAGGGAGTTTTTCCGCTTCAACGAAAGTTTTGGTACGGCCGTTTACAACAACGGAGCCTTTTTGACCGCGAGTGATGGCAGCAATTTCAACCAGAGGTTTTATTTTGTCAAGACTTTCGTAAAAATCGCTTTCGCAGAACAGCGCTTTTATTTCGTCTTCGTTGGCAAACAGGACGTCAACATCTTCGGTAATAAACGCAAGAATATTATCGCGGTTACGTTCGATACAGGTGGTGTCCGACAAGGTGAAAGCAATTTTGCGGCCGTATTTATGCGCGATTTTGCAGGCTTTGACCAGAGCTTCGCGGCAGCATTCGGTATCCCACAAATAGCCTTCAATATAAGTGATTTTGCCGGCTTTGATGATGTTTTCGTCAATGTCTTCTTCTGTCAGATGGACGGCGGCGCCGAGATAGGTAAACATTGAACGTTGCGCGTCAGGAGTGACCAAAACGATGCTGCGGCCGGTGACAGGGCCTTCCGTCAGCGGAGGCGTAAAGAAGTCGACTCCGGCCGCGCCGATGTCACGCGTAAATTCCTGTCCGAGTTCGTCATCGTGAATTTTGCCGATAAAAGCCGGAGCGCCGCCCAAAGAGGCCAGGCCGGCGACGGTATTGGCAGCCGAACCGCCGGGAACTTCCCGTTCCGGGATTAAGTCCGCATAGATTTTCCCGGCGTCAGCCGCGTCGAGCAGGGTCATGCAGCCTTTGGACAGGTTTCGTTCTTTCAAAAAGCCGTCGCCGACCTTGGCCAGAACGTCGACAATCGCGTTGCCGATGCCGACAACGTCGTAGTAAGTTGTTTCCTGTACTCTGTTAATCATTTGTGTTCCTCGGATAATTGCTTGCCATAAGTATTGCCGTCTAATTTAATTCATAAAAAGAATAAGTGCAATCATTAAAAAAGGCCTCTTTAACAAGAGGCCTTCAGAATCTTTCGATACGAAATTATTCGTTAGCGTTCGGCCAGTTTTTGGCGTTTTCGGCGTTGAATTTGATCCATTTTTCGTCAGCTTCGTCTTCAGTGGTGATCGCTTCCTGAGGACATTCGGAAATGCATACGCCGCATTCGATGCAGGTATCGGGATCAATAACCAATTGAGTGTCACCTTCGTGGAAAGCGTCAACCGGGCAAACATCGGCGCAGGATTTACATTTAACGCAAGCGTCATTAACAACAGAGACCATATTTATAACTCCAAAATTTGTTAGTGAAAAATCTTCTTTAATTTAGCCGGTTTCTTAAATAAATCAAGCATAATCTTGCAAAAGGCCAAAATAATCTCTAAATAAGCATTAATGAAAAAGTTTTAGACGGAGAAGTAAAATGTCAGACAAGATGTCTTTTCAGGCCGATGTCAGCAAAATGCTCGATATTGTGGTCAATTCCCTTTATTCGGAAAAACAGATTTTTTTGCGCGAATTGATTTCAAACGCGTCGGATGCCTGCGACAAGCTTAAATATCTGGCACTGACCAATCCCGGCATTGCCAAGGGAGCCGGTCAGTTTAAGATCAAAATTACGCCGGATGCAAAGACGAATACCCTGACGGTGTCGGATAACGGTATCGGTATGAATAAGGAAGATTTGATTAAGCATCTCGGCACAATTGCCAAATCCGGTACGGCCGAATTTGTTAAAAATGTTGCCGACAACGGCAGCGTCTGCGATTTGATCGGGCAGTTCGGTGTCGGTTTTTATTCGGCTTTTATGGTGGCTGACAAGGTTGAAATTATTACCCGCCGTGCCGGTGAAGAAAAAGCCTGGAAATGGGTGTCCGACGGTTGCGACGGTTTTGAAATAAGCGAGGCCGAGCGCAGTGTCAACGGGACTGACATTAAGCTGTTTCTGAAAAAAGACGACGGCAATTACACTGATACGATTTATCTGCGCCATATTATCCGCATTTATTCCGACCATGTCGAGTATCCGATTGTGCTCGAACTCGGCGAAGCCGGTGAAGAGACGGTTAATACCGCTTCGGCTTTGTGGACGCGTCATAAATCGGAAATTACCGAAGATCAGTATAAAGACTTTTATCATCATGTTTCCAAAAATTTTGACGATCCGTGGCTGACGCTGCATTTTAAGGCTGAGGGTAACATTGAATATACCGGTCTGCTGTATGTGCCGTCGACGGCGCCGTATGATCTGTTTCAGCCGGACAAGAAAAACGGACTTAAGCTTTATGTCAACAAGGTGTTTATCAGCGATAAGGTAGAGGAGCTGATGCCCAATTACCTGCGTTTTGTGCGCGGCGTGATTGATTCGGCAGATTTGCTGCTTAATATTTCTCGCGAAATGCTTCAACACAGCGCACTGATCGAAAAAATAAAGCAGGGTACGGTTTCTCGGTTGTTGAAGGAGCTGAAAAAACGTGCCAAAAATTATGAAGATTATATGATTTTCTGGAAAAATTTCGGTATTGTTCTGAAAGAAGGCATTTACGAGGATTTTTCCAATCGCGAGGAAATTGCCGGTTTAAGTTATTTTTATTCGACCGCGGACAAGGAAAAACTCACCGGTTTGGACGATTATATCGCGCGTGCAAAAGACGGACAAAAAACAATTTATTACATTACCGGCGACAATATTGACGTTTTGCGCAATAATCCGCAGCTTGAAGCTTTTGCCGAGAAGGGTCTGGAAGTTTTGCTGATGAACGAGCCGATTGACGAATTTTGGCCGCAAGTGCTGCCTAACTACAAAGGGTTTGCAATAAAGCATATTGCCCAGGCCGAGGATATGAGTTTTGAGCGCAAAGAAGCCAAAGCCGACGAAGGCAGTCTCAAAAAACTGACGGAACTGATGAGCGGTTGGTTTAAGGATGAAGTCGGCAGGGTCGAAACAACCGAAAAACTGACCAAATCTCCGGTCAGTCTGAAAGTGGAAGACGGACAAATGAGCCTGCATCTGGAGCGTCTGATGCGTAATCATCAGCAGCAGACGGCGTTTGCCAGCACGAGAATATTGGAACTCAATCCGTATCATCCGCTGATTATCAAGCTGGCTGATTTGACTGCGGATGAGAGCAAAAAGGCCGAAGTCGAGGATATTGCGCGGCTGTTGCTGGACGAAGCCAAGATCGCGGAAGGCGAAGCGGTTTCCAATCCGTCGCGGTTTAACGAAAAACTCAGTGAATATATCTTAAAGGCGATTTAGCCGGATGATCCGGGCTCCTCATCAGAGGAGCCTTTCATTCTCTTTCAATTTCGGAACGATATTTGAGATTGATTTTTTCAAATTGCGGTTTGATAAAAAAGGCAACGGCATTGAGTTCCCGTTGCGCTTCCTGAGGATAAATACGGGCGAGGCGAAGCATGACTTCTTCTTTGTTGTCATAGCCGAGCGCCTGGTATCCCAGAGCGTTGATCAAGTCGTCAAAATTGTCAAATATGGCGATGCCGGTTACTTCGCAACATATTTTTTCCGATGTTGACGAGTTGCACATCTCAATAATGTCGTGCAGTTTTATTTGTTGAGCTTTTTTATCAAGCAAATGAACGCCTATTTTGCGTGAACCGTTTTTGATTTTGTTAAAAGAAAATTCGTGAACAGGAATGCTGTATTTCATAGACACCTCTTTTTTTATATCGGCATTATAGCAGAGGGAGGATAAATGTCCATGAGGTAAAATAGAAATTTATTTTAGCGGGCTCGGGATTGTGCGCGCGCTTCGCACAGCGCATCTTTCGGTTTCCTCAAGACCTCGTCGCAAGCTCCTCGTCTAACTTCGCAACACCAGAGCGTTGCTCGTTATTCGGCCCCTCTTCTCGGGTTCCAACCCGCCGCACGGTTCCAATTTAATAAAAAAGCCACCATAAAGGTGGCTTTTTTATTAAATTGGAGCGGGCGAAGGGATTCGGACCCTCGACATCAACCTTGGCAAGGTTGCGCTCTACCCCTGAGCTACGCCCGCATTGTCGGAACGAGATACTTAATAGCATAGTCAAAAAAAAATGCAAGCACTTTTTTGCAGTTTTTTTATTTTTTCTTATTCCGTTTCCATTAACTCCGCCGGCGTTACCAATGTTTCCGGCATTGTGATATTGACTTCTTCGGTTATCAAGGTGCTGCCGGTCAGGATAATTCCGAAAACAACGACGGCAAGAATTCTCAGAAGAATAATAATTTTACGGTTTCCGGCAAAGGGAATATGGTGCGCACCGTTGTTGACGAATAAAATGTCGCCAAATGCCCAAACGGCCGTAATCAACAGCGGAATATACAAAAACCACGGGGCAATGACGGTCAGAGTTAATTGTGTGATTGCACGTCCCCAATAACCGGCATAAAAGTTGTGTAATCCCAGTGTGCCGAGAAACCAGCCGAGCAGGATGTAGACAATACCGTTTTTTGCATAAGTCGGATCTTCGCGTTTGAGAAGTCGGTCGGCCAGGCGTTTTTTTTCGTCAACATATTCTTCTTCGGTAATGTATCCGTTGTCTTTGAGCTGTTTGAGTCTTTCGGCGTCCAGCATGATGTTTCTCCCGATTAATGTTTCTTCTAATATAATTGTTGTTTGTTTTTTTCCAAGCAGAAAAGAAAGTCATTAGCCAAACAAAAAAAACTCTGCCGAACGGCAGAGTTTTTTCTGATTGACTTTCAGGAGGCTAGAACCCCATACCGCCCGGCATACCGGCCGGAGCCGCGGCACCGCCGCAATGGCAGTCTTTCTGAGGAGTTTCTGTGACCATGGCTTCTGTCGTAATCAGCAGGCCGCCGACCGAAGCGGCATCCTGCAACGCCGTGCGGACAACTTTGGTCGGATCGATAATACCGGCTTTGACCATGTCGGTGTATTCGCCGCTCTGAGCATTGTAGCCATAGTTGGCGTCGCTGCTTTCGAGCAGTTTTCCGGCAACAACCGCGCCGTCAACGCCGGCATTTTCAGCAATTTGACGAATCGGAGCCTGAGTGGCTTTGCGGATAATTTCAATGCCCACTTTCTGATCCTGATTTTCGGGTTTGAGGTTGTCAAGGGCTTTTCCTGCATAAAGCAATGCGCAACCGCCGCCGGCTACAACGCCTTCTTTTACGGCGGCGCGAGTGGCGTTCAGAGCATCGTCAATGCGGTCTTTCTTTTCTTTGACTTCGACTTCTGAGGCTCCGCCGACCTTGATAACGGCGACACCTCCGGACAGTTTGGCCAAACGTTCCTGAAGTTTTTCGCGGTCATAGTCGGAAGAAGTGTCTTCAATCTGTTTGCGGATCTGGTTGGCGCGCGCCTCAATCAAATCTTTTTCGCCGGCACCGTCGATGATGGTGGTGTCGTCTTTGGAAATTTCAACGCGTTTGGCCGAGCCGAGCATATCCAGATTGACGTTTTCAAGTTTCATGCCGAGCTCTTCGGAGATAACCTGTCCGCCGGTCAGAACGGCAATGTCTTCGAGCATGGCCTTGCGGCGGTCGCCGAAGCCGGGAGCCTTAACGGCACATACTTTGAGGCCGCCGCGGATGCGGTTGACAACCAAAGTGGCCAGTGCTTCGCCTTCGATGTCTTCGGCTACGATAACCAAAGCGCGGCCGGATTGGACAATGGTTTCGAGAATCGGAATCAACGGCTGAAGTGTCGAAATTTTCTGGTCATAGAGCAGAATATAGGGCGCTTCGTATTCGCAGGTCATCTTGTCGGCATTGGTGATGAAATAGGGCGACAGATAACCGCGGTCAAACTGCATACCTTCGACGACGTCGAGTTCAGTTTCGAGACCTTTGGCATCTTCAACGGTGATGACGCCTTCGTTGCCGACTTTTTCCATTGCGCGGGCGAGATACTCGCCGATGGTGCGATCGCCGTTGGCGGAAATGGTGCCGACCTGAGCGATTTCTTCGGAAGTTTTGATGGCGACGGAGCGGGATTTGACGTTTTCGACAACGGCTTCGACAGCCATGTCAATTCCGCGTTTCAAATCCATCGGATTCATGCCGGCGGCAACGGCTTTGCAGCCTTCTTTGATGATTGCTTCGGCCAGAACCGTGGCGGTGGTGGTGCCGTCACCGGCTTTGTCGGCGGTTTTCTGGGCGACTTCTTTTACCAACTGGGCGCCCATATTTTCGAATTTGTCTTCCAGCTCGACTTCTTTGGCAACGGAAACGCCGTCTTTGGTGATTTTGGGCGCGCCGTAAGATTTGTCAAGAATGACGTTGCGGCCTTTGGGACCTAACGTGACTTTGACGGTTTTGGCCAGGGTTTCTACGCCTTTGAGCATTTTTGCACGGGCGTCGGTGCCGAATTTGATGTCTTTTGCAGCCATGTTTTTATTCCTTTCTAATCTTCTACAATTGCTAAAATGTCAGCTTCTTTGATAATCAGGCGTTCTTCTCCGTTAATCTTGATTTCGGTTCCTGACCATTTGCCGAACAGAACTTTGTCACCGGCTTTGACGCTCATCGGTACGATTTTTCCGTCTTCGGCGCGGAAACCGTTGCCGACGGCTTCAACAATGCCCTCGCTCGGTTTTTCCTTGGCGGTGTCGGGGATGATGATGCCGCCGGCGGTTTTTGTGGTTTCTTCAAGCCTTTTTACCAAAACGCGGTCATGCAATGGTGTAACTTTCATGTCTTTTAACTCCATTTGGTTATAGTATTTTTATCTATTTGCTTAGTTAGTTATTCAAATCGGCGATGTCAAGCCGCGACGGATTATTTTTGAAAAAAATATGAAAAAAGCTCTCAAGTCGAATTGTCCTCCTGAATTTCGGACAGTTCAAAAAGAGAGCTTTTTGAGGGAAAGGTTATTTCCGCATGTCCATGATTTGCAGAATCGCGCTGGCGATAAAGCTGACCACCAGCAGGAACGAGAAAACAATTACGGTGCCGAAGAACAGCCACGAATGCGGGAAAACCAGCATGACCGGACGGGCAATGGCAGAAGCCCAGCCGTCCAGCGTGAAAACCTGAAGCAACGTGAACATTGATGAACCGAGATCGGCAAAACTTCCAAAAACGTCGCCGTAGAGGCTCATGGCAATGAGGGCAAAGACATAGAAAAAGACGGCGAAAATTCCTAAAAATGCCGCAAAAGTAGGCAACAGGGCGATGAATACCTCAACAATGCCGTGCATTTTTGAAAAGCGGTGAATATATTTGAGCAAACGGAACAGACGGAAAGTTCTCAGCACAATAAAGGCGCTGGCTGCCGGGATTGACGAGACGGCAACGATGACAAGGTCAAAAACGTTCCAGCCTGAAGTGAAAAAGTTTTTTTTGAGCGCATAAATCTTGAGAAACATTTCGACAATGAAAATGCCCATAAACAAACGATCGAGCAAAAACAAACCGTTGGAGAAATAAAAACCTGCGGTGCCGGATGTCAAGAAACCGATAATGACGGCATCAAGCAGAATGATGCTCATGATAAATATGTCAAAGTTAAAACCGGTAACCAGTTTGGCGAGACGGCGTCGGTCGTCTTTGTAATAAAGTCTGTTGCGAATGTTTTTGGTCAGTTTTTCGAGTTTGGAAGATGCCGGGGCGGATTTTGTTTTGGATTTTGCGACCATGATCTTGTCCTTTTGATTGAAAAGTTTAGATTATTGTAGCTCAAAAAAAGCAGATTGCAATAATTATTGCGGAAAAAGCCAGCGCCGGTCCGAAAGCGGCGGCTTGACGCCGTCGCAGAAGCAAGATTGCCAGCTGGCCGAGCGAGGCGAGGAGAACGGTATAAAGAAGGAGTTCCAAGCCCATCCAGGCGCCGATTGCAGCCAGAAGTTTGATGTCTCCGCCGCCAAAGGCGTCACGATTTTTCCAGACCAAAAACAAAGCGGCCAGCGAAGGCAGAAAGTAGCCGGCAGCCGCGCCGAGAGCACTGTCGGGCGCAATGGTAAAGCCACAGTTCCAGGCGGCGGCAAAAAAGCCGAGAATCAACAGCGGTACGGTCAAAATATCCGGCAACAGAAATGTCCGCAGGTCAATTTCGGAAAGGAGCAGAAGGATCCAAAGAAAAGTTAATTTCCACCAGAGGTTCTCGGTACCGAAGCAATGCAGAAAAAGATAACTCAGGGTCGCGGTGAGCAGAGCACTCATCAGGGAGCGAAGCAGATAAGACCTGTAGAGCGGCGATTTCAGAATTTTTTTTGCGTTGACGGAGGGTTTGACAATTTGCCATAAGGCAAAGGCGAAAGATGCCGGCATAAATTTGGCGAAACGGCGTGCCGTGTACGGAACAAACAGGCCGAAAACAAAAGCGCTCAAAACGTAAATCATGAATTTCTCCTTTGGTGGTCGGAAACAAGATTAGACGATTTTGATTAATAAATTAATAATCCTAACCTTTTTTAAGTAATTGGCAGGGCATAATCAAAAACAGTAGAATTTTAATCTGAGGGAATCGACGGAATGAAAAAGATTTTGGCTTTTGATATCGGCGGCACCAAAATTGCCTATGCCGTGACGGACGAAAACGGAAATTTTGCCAATGATGTGGTGAAGGTTACGACGCCCAAAACGTCGGAGGGAATTTACGAATTTTTTAAGACGGTGATTAAGGGGCTGGAAGATGAGGTCGACGGTATTTCGATTGCTACCGCAGGCGCGGTCAATAATGAAAATACGCGCATTATCAGCCATGTCGGAAATCTGCCCGACGGATATAACGAACTCGATTTTATGTCTTTGACGCATAAACCGCTGCTGTTGGAAAACGACGCCAATTCGGCGGCCTGGGCCGAATATAGGCTCGGTGCCGCCAAAGGAACAAAGCATGCGGTGATTTTAACACTCGGTACCGGCGTCGGTTCGGGAATTATTGTCGACGGCAGACTGCTTAAGGGAAAATCCGGCGCCGCCGGAGAAATGCATGTTCGGTTTGATTCCGGCGAACACCGAAAGTGTACCTGCGGTTTGTGGGATTGTCTGGAGACTTATGTTTCCGGCAATGCTCTGACGACGGATGCCAGGCTTTACATGGGAGAAGGCATGACGAGTTATGACGTCGTTCGCGGATTGAAAAACGGAGAGCCGAAGGCGCGCGAGGCTTTTGACCACTGGCAGTCATGTCTGGAAAACACTTTGGTGTTGATGGGCAACATTTTTGATCCGGAAGTGATTGTGCTTTCCGGTTCAATGGCGCAGTTTGTCGAGTATGAAAAAATCAACAGACAGGCAAATCATGATATTTTGACGCAGCCGTTTAAATTGAAACAGGCAGCGTTTGAAAACAATGCCGGTATGATCGGCGCGGCTCTGTTGCTGGCCGACCGTTTACGGCAGGAAGAACGTTCATGATGGATGCGATAGTATGTCTGTTGCTGCTTTTGGGGATTTCAGCCTGTGTGGCCGAAGTTTATTTCGTGGCGGCGTATGCGCGTTCGGGTTTTGGGGAATATCCGCCGTTCTTTCCGTCTTTCGGCAGGATGAAAAAGACATGTCTGAATGAAGCGCGCAAAATTTTGCGGCAGGCGGAGAAGCCGTTGAAGGTGACGGATTTGGGATGCGGCAGCGGCAGTCTTCTGATCCCGTTGGCCAAAGAGTTTCCGCAGCATGAGTTTATCGGTTACGACTGGGATGTCGTTCCTTATGCGTTTGCTTCGCTGCGGGCAAGGCATTTGTCAAATGTGCGGTTGTATTGTGCGGATTTTACAAAAGCTGATTTAAAAACGGCAGATTTGGTGCTGATATTCGGCGGCAAGAAACTGTTTGCCGAATGGGGAGAGCGCTTTGTTCTCGGTTTGAAAAACGGTGCTGCGGTTATCTCGGAGGCTTTTCCGATTATGCAGTTGGAAGCGGAGAAAGAAATCGCAACACCGTCATACGGAATGCCGTTGAAAGTGTATACTTATCGAATAGATAAAAAAACGCTTGCAAAACGAAAAGAAAAACTTTAATACTATGCAAGTGAAATGAAAAATGAGCAACCGGAAAATCGGAAACGAAGCAAATGCGGCGTTTTGGTTAAGCTTGGGAGGACAGCCGTCCGAATGAGCGCGCCGGAGTCGATTTTTGAGACGCTGATTTTTTTTGAAAAACATATATGGATGAGTGGCAGAGAGGCTGAATGCGCGCGACTCGAAATCGTGTATACGGGGTGACTCGTATCGGGGGTTCAAATCCCTCCTCATCCGCCATTTTGATTAAAAACGCCGGTTTATAAACTGTTCTCCGGAAATCGGATAATAAAAATTCCCAGGTGGTAAGCGGAGCTTAAAAAAAATGACATCGGTTTAATACCGATGTCATTTTGTTTAACCGTTTTGTCTGTTTCTGCTCAGGATTTTTCAGTTATCCAAATTTCTGAAAACAGTTCAAAGATCGGTATAACTTTTGGTTTACAACTTAATAATTATTTTCTGCGCAGGAACGACGGGATTTCCAAATTTAACCTGTCTTCCTGGCCGAATTCACCTGCGGAAAAACTTGGGCTGACAGGCTCCTGCTTGCGCTCGGCCTCTTTCTGCTTTTTCAGATTCCGTTTGGCGATTGAGAATCCGGTTACTCTTTCGATAAAAGTCGGCGTTCTCGTGTATTTTTCTTCTTCGCTGACAATCAGTTCTTCGACATCTTCCGGCTTGCGGACAGCTGTTTTCAAAGGATTGTGCTCAGGAAATAATTCCGGCTCTTCTTCAACCGCACGTACGGCTGTTTTGGCCTTAAAGGTATTTTCAGTCGAGGATATGGCGTTTTCGAGCATTTCTTCTTCGCTCATATCGTCAGACTTGTTAATAATAGCTTTAAATAAAGAAGAGGCATTCGGCAGCTCTTCCATTACGCTGGATTTCTCAAGAGAATCAAAATCATCGAATTTGACCTCGGGCTGAGTCTCCGGCGTTACGGCAACGCTGACGACCTCTTCTTCCTCGGCATCGTCCTGAAAGGAGGAGGCCGTTGCTTTATCTATGACTTCATCAAGCTGTGCGGGTTCAAACTCGCTCTTAACAGCCGAGAAGGCCTCCAAATTGTCTTGCAGATTGACATTCGGAGCGGAAGGTTCAGCATCAACCTTCACAAAACTTTCTTCAACATAGCTCGGAGCTATCGCCGGTTTAACCGCCGGCGTTTTTCCGGCTTTACCGTCTTCAATTCCGGTGGCGACAATAGAAACGCGGATTTTCTCGCCCAGCGTCTCGTCAAAGCTGGAACCGAAAATGATGTTGGCTTCTTCGTCAACTTCTTCCTTGATACGGTTGGCCGCATCGTCAATTTCAAACAGTTTGACGTCGCTGCCTCCCGTGATGTTAATCAAAACGCCTTTGGCTCCGCGCATTGAACAATCGTCGAGCAACGGATTGGCAAGAGCCTGTTCGGCAGCTCTGATCGCACGGTCTTCACCCTCGGCTTCGCCGGTGCCCATAATCGCCTTGCCTTTGTCTTCCATAATTGCTTTGATGTCCGCGAAATCAAGGTTAATCAGCCCCGGCATCATCATCAGATCGGTAATGGAACGCACGCCGGCATACAAAACATTGTCCGCCATCACGAAAGCATCGACCAAAGTCGTGTTCTTGTCGGCAATTCGAAACAAATTCTGGTTCGGAATAACAATAATGCTGTCAACTTCTCTGGTAAAGGTTTCCAGAGCGGTTTCGGCGGTCTGATAACGCTTTTTGCCTTCAAATTGGAACGGTTTGGTTACAACGCCGACAGTCAGAATCCCTTTTTCTTTGGCAATTTTCGCCACAACCGGAGCCGCGCCGGAACCGGTGCCGCCGCCCATGCCTGCGGTAATAAATACCATATTGGCGCCTTCCAGTTCTCGCTCGATTTCCTCACGGGCTTCCTCTGCCGCCATTTTGCCGACTTCCGGACGCGCGCCGGCGCCGAGCCCCTTGGTTGTTTGCAAACCGAGCTGTATCTTACGGCTGGATTTGGAATTTTCCAACGCCTGTGCATCGGTATTGGCCACGATAAAATCAACGCCTTCCAGATTTTGGGAAATCATGTTGTTAACGGCGTTGCCGCCGCCGCCGCCGACACCAATAACCGAAATTCTCGGTTTAAGTTGCATCATGTTTTTGTCCGGTACAGCTAACTTGATTGACATGGTATTTCTTACTCCCAAATCCGATTTTTACTTGAAGACAGAATAAAGCAAAATACCTTAAGGTTTCGTTACCAAGAAAACATTTTTGATTTTTATTTGCAAAAAATTTCCGCCGGACAGGAAATCCGAATTCAGGAGAACAAAATTCTCAGCCACGAGGCGATTTGCGCCCCGACGCCGCTACCGGTCGCCGTCGGTTTGTTGATAATCTTGCCCGGCTTGCGCTCCGGTGAGTTCAAGACGAACAAGAGCATGCCGATGCAGGTTGAAAAAGCCGGTCCGTACAGTTCGTCGGGCAAATTCAGAATGTTTTTCGGCCGACCGAGCCGCACTTGCTTATCAAGCACCATAGAGGCAATCTCGCGCACTCCCGGAAGCTGCGAAGCGCCTCCGGTCAAAACCACACGATGAGACGAAACATTGTGCAAACCGACTTCTGCCAGCTTGCGGTTGACCATTTCAAAAGTCTCTTCGATTCGCGGCGTAATAATGCTGATTAAATCAGCCCGCGGAATTTGTTTTATGGAACTGTCGTCTTCTTCGCCCACCGGATAAACATTGATGGTTTCAAGATTGTCCTGGCTGGTCAGAAAAGCGCAACCGTGCAGCGTCTTCAGCCGTTCCGCATGCGAAAAAGAAGTTGTCAGGCCATAGGCAATATCATTGGTTACATTGTTGCCGCCGACCGGTATCGCTCCGAAATAAACCGGGTACCCGTGCTTAAAGCTGGCAATCGATGTTGTACCGCCGCCCATGTCAATCACCGTCGCGCCGAGTTCGCGTTCGTCATCCACCAGACAGGAAAGTCCGGATGCATAAGAAGAAAACGTCTTGCCGGCAATCTCAAGATGTGCGTTCTCAATCACCGTCGCCACGTTTCGATAGGTAATATCCGGCACCAGTCCGAGCAAAATATCAACAGCCAGCGTTTCGCCGAAAATATTGCGCGGATCTTTGATTTCTTCGCCGCCGTCAAGCCGGTAGTTGGTAGACAGACAATGAACCAGCTCACAGCCTTCGACGTTAATTTTATGAATCCCTTTTTCAACCACTTTCATGAGGTCGTTTTCATTAACAGGCCGGTTTTTGTTCAGCGCAATCGATGCTTCCTTAATCACGCTTTTTGTTTTCTCGCCCGAGATGTTGACAATCACGCGGTCAATCCGTTCGTTAGCCATTTGTTCGGCAGTTTCCACCGCATTGCAGACAGACAGCGTCGCCTGGTTAATGTCGGTGATAACGCCGTTTTTGATTCCCTTTGAAGCATTATATCCGTAACCCGCAATATTAATTTTGCGGTCGCGGCTCATTTTGGCGATAACACAACACACTTTGGAAGATCCGATATCCAGGGCGGCAATGGTTGTAGCTCTGTTAAACGAATGTGTCACGATCTCTTTTCCTCATCCTCAAATTTTGTGCTCCGCCGCATTTTTATTAAGTTGCGGCTTCTCTTCACGACCGGTCTTGCGGATTTTCACCACAATCTTATGAGGTAATCTTAAATCGATGATAGTTAATTTACGTTTAAAAATGCCTTTGGTTTCGTTTAGTTTTAATAATTTTTTCCACGCTTCGCCGATATTTTCTTCCGGCAATTTGACGGTTATACCTTCGCGAATGTCGTTCAGAATCAAATTCCAGCGCCGCCCCGAAATAAAATTGGCCACTTTGACTTTTTCAAGATAATCATATTTTTCATTCTTAAGAACATCCATCAGATTTTTGAAGTTTTCGGGTGCACCGGCGCCGACAATCAGCAAAATCGGCTCGCTGATATGATACTCGGCCTTAATAATCTTGCCGTCCGCGTCCAGCGGATAAAATTTCTCGTTAATCTGCCAGATTGCCCTGACTTCTTTCTCCCGCACCTCAATATGCAGGACATTGGGGAAAAATTTTTTGTGCACGATTGCTTCCCGCACCCACGGAAGCTGTTCGAGTTTTCGCTTAATGTCATAAACATCGATCTTAAGAATGTTGTCGCCGCGTTTAAGTTGTAAAAGTGCGTTAATTTCCTCTTTTGAGGTTTTGTCTCGTCCGGAAATGACTACATCGTTCAAAACGAAACCCTGCACAGCCGCCCAATCATAAAATTCGCTTTTCCAACCGTCAATTTTTTTATTTACCCAATCGTTCTTCAGCATAAGTGCCAGACCGGCCAAAAAAACGATAAGCAACAACACGGCAAGGCTGCCGGCCAAGCGCCAAAGCCATTCTTTTTCCGGCCGCAGAACGTTTTCCGTCGTCGGTTTCCTGATCGTCTCCGTTTTGTTTTGAACTTCTGTCGTCATTTATTTGTGTATACCCAAACGTTTGACTTCCCACTCCAGAGTAATCGTCGTGTGCTCCCTGACCCTCTGCACAATCGTTTCTCCCAGCGTTTCCAAGTCATGTGCGGTTGCCTTGCCGGTATTGACCAAGAAATTGCAGTGCTTTTCCGAAACTTTGGCTCCGTTGACATGCAAATCGGCACAGCCTGATTTTTTAATCAGTTCCCAAGCGCGCAGTCCTTCGGGATTTTTGAAAGTTGAGCCTGCCGTACGCACGTTGTGCGGTTGTGATTTCTCGCGATACGCCTTTTGTTCGGCCATAATTTCTTTGGTCTTTTGGGGATCCTGCGGCTCGGTTTTGAGGGTCAGCGACGTTATAATCCAATCATCGGGGAAACAACTGCTACGATAACCGAGCGTCAGTTCCTCGGCCGGCACTTCGCGCAGTTCCCCTTCGCCGTTAACAATCGTAACTTTGAGCAAAACGTCTTTTGTTTCTTTGCCAAAACACCCTGCATTGGTTTTGATTGAACCGCCGAGATGTCCCGGTATCGAAACCAGAAATTCCAAACCTCCGAGACCGTTTTCGATCATGACTTTCTTGAGTTCGCCGTTGCGTACGCCCGCACCGCAGGTAATTACGCCGTCACCTATCTCAATGCGTCGATAATATTTGCTGTCCAGTTTGACCACCACGCCCGGTACGCCGCCGTCTCGCACCAACAGGTTGGAGCCGCCGCCGATAACGCAGATCGGCAGATTATACGGCTTGGTACACATAAACCATTCCAGATCTTTGTCATCCTCCGGATAAAACATCACTTCCGCCGGTCCGCCGACGCCGAACCATGTATGCCTGGCCAAAGGCTCGTCGCAGACATAGCGTCCCCGCACTTCGGGAAGCAGTTTTACCAGCTCGTTTTTCTTATGCCCCAAACCAAACATCTTCCAGTCTCCTCTATGCCTTGATAACTTCTTTTTCAATTGCATCGGCAAATCGTTTTGCCGCGTCTTTAATCCCGATCCTGTGCGCATTGGCCGACATTTTTTCCAGACAGCCGGCATTCTGCAAAAGATGCTCAAGCGTCTCCTTAACTTTTTCGGCCGTAAACTCATCCTGCCTCAAAACCAAGGCGCCGGAGGCTTCCGCCAGATCTTTGGTGTTGAAAGTCTGATGATCGTCGGCAGCCGTCGGCAGCGGTACCAAAATCGAAGGCACGCCGGCAACCGCAATTTCCGACACAGACGAAGCGCCAGAACGCGAAATCACCAAATGCGTGGTTGCATATAAGCCGGCCATATCATCAAAGAAATGACTGACGACAACCTCGCATTCGGCATTCTGATAAGCCTTTTCAATCTGTTCTTCCTCACCCTTGCGACATTGTTGAAAGATTTTCAGACGTCGTTGCTGTTCCGGCGGCAGCATTTGCACCGCCTGCGGTATCACCCCGCCGAAAATCTTCGCGCCCTGACTGCCGCCCAGAATCAGAATTTGTATTTTGCCGTCGACAGCCGGTGCCGCAAAAGACTTTTCCGCCAGCGCCGCAATATTTGCGCGCACCGGCATTCCGCACAAAACGGTTTTTACGCCGGCCGGTACATATTTGACGTTGCGAAAACTCTGCGCCGTCAGCGCCGCATACTTGCACAAATAACGGTTTGTTCGGCTCATCACAGAATTTTGCTCATGCAAAATCAAATCCGTTCCCGACAACAGCGCCGCTACACAGGCCGGAAAAGAGGCATATCCTCCAAACCCGACCACACAAAGCGGCCGTTTGCGCAGCAGAATAAGCAGTGCCTGGCCGATGCCGATGCAGGTTTTCAACAGGCTTTTGATTTTAAACAGTTTGGATTTACCGACAATTCCGCCCGACAAAACCGCCGCGTTGGGCATTTGTCCGAGTTTGCCTTTATAGTTGTCTTTACCGCGGCAATCGGTAATCAGCATCAGATTATATCCGCGTTTTTCCAATTCTTCTGCCAGCGATTCCGCCGGATACACGTGCCCGCCGGTGCCGCCGGCCGTCAAAATAATCAAAGGCTTTTTGTCAGTATTCTTCATCTTTGTCCTCCGCGTGAACGTTTTTGCGCGTAATTGCCAGCAGCATCCCCATTCCGAGTGCGGCGCCGAGCAACGCCGAGCCGCCGTAAGAAACAAACGGCAGCGCCATCCCTTTGGTCGGCGCGATGTGCAGAGTGGAAGCCATGTTGATAATCGCCTGCAAACCAAAACTCGCAGCCAGCCCCGAAGAGGCCAAAATGATAAACAAATTGTTTTCTTTGCATGAAAGCAGCATCGTTCGTATGACAACTGCCGCAAACAGCCCGACAATCACCAGACAGAAGACCATGCCGTATTCTTCCGCCGCCACCGCAAAAATAAAATCGGTATGCGCATCGGGAATATGCAGTTTGGCCACCCCTTCGCCCGGTCCGACACCGAACCATCCGCCGTTTTCAAACGCAGCCATCGCTTTTTTGACCTGATAGCTCAGCTCCGACGAAAACAATTGCAGGATGCGCGCCTGCGCATGCGGAAAAAAGGCATAAATGCCAACTGCGCCGACAAGTCCCGCGGCAACGAGTCCCCATATAAAAATCAGCGGCACGCCCGACAAAAAAAGCTGAAAACACCAGATTGCGGCAACCACGATGCACATTCCGACATCAGGTTGTGCCAACAGCAAAACCGCCGTCAACCCGAACAAACCGACAGAAAGCGCGACTCCCGGAAAATCCTGATATTTTTTGCCGGCTTCAAACAACAACGCAGCTACCATCACAAACAGCGGTTTAACAAACTCCGACGGCTGCAGCTGAAACCCCAGTATCGAAATCCAGCGCGTCGATCCTTTGTTTTCGACGCCAAAGAATAAAGTCAGCAGCATCAGCAGAATTGTCGCAGCATAGCCGACAACCGCAATCCGGCGGATGTTTTTGAGCGAGAGCATTGAAAGAAACAGCATTCCGGTTATCGCTACCGGCAAAAACAGCATTTGTTTTTTGACAAAATGAAAACTGCCGAAACCTATTCGGTTGGCAACCGAGGGGCTGGCCGAAAAAGTCAGAAACGCACCAAGAACAATAATCGCGGCAAACATCACCAGCAGAACCTTGTCAATAGTCCACCACCAATTTGCAAAAACGCTGCGGCTGTTTCTCGAAAAACTGATCATCTCTTCCTTTCTGTTATCTCATCTGCAAAGCCGTCAGACCGATGACCGCCAAAACAATGCCGACAATCCAAAAACGCAGAACAACGCGGGTTTCAGGCCAGCCGCACTGCTCAAAATGATGATGTATCGGCGCCATTTTGAAAAATCGCTTGCCGTCGGTGCGTTTAAACCAGAAAACCTGAATCATAACCGAAAGTGCCTCGGCCACAAAGACAAACCCGACGATTGCAAGTAAGATTTCCTGTTTCAGAATAACGGCCGTCGTACCGAGCAGGCCGCCCAACGCCAGCGAGCCTGTATCACCCATAAAGATCTTGGCCGGTGCGGCGTTGAACCACAAAAAGCCCAGACATCCGCCGATAACCGCAGTGCAGACAACCGCCACCTCGGCTCCGTGCGGAACAGGCAAAAGGTAATAATCCTTCACCAATTCCGAACCGGCGATATAGGCAAAAATCATAAATACCGTAAAGGCGATAATCAGCAATCCCGAAGCCAGGCCGTCCAGACCGTCGCTAAGATTGACCGCGTTCGAACTGCCGACGATTACGACCATTGCAAACGGTACATAGAACCACCACAAATCAACGATCAGATTCATAAAGTACGGAAAATTCAGGACAAAGCGCTCATCCTCGGGCATCAGCCAGGAGATAACGCCGACTGCCGCCAAAGCTGTCGAGAATTGCAAAGCCAACTTCATTTTGGGCGTCATGGCATTGGCCGTTTGCTTGGTTACCTTGACATAGTCATCGACAAAACCGACAAATCCGAACACCAGTAAAACCAAAACGCAAACCCAGACCAGCGGATTGGAAAGCTCGCCGCAGATCAGTATGCTGACGATTGCCGAACCGAGGATCAGCAGACCGCCCATTGTCGGCGTACCTTTTTTTGTCAGCAAATGCGTTTTGGGTCCGTCTTTGCGGATCGGTTGTCCCTTGGCCTGATGCGCGTGCAAAATCTTAATCAATCTGTCGCCGAAAGAAAGCGCCAGAATCAGCGCGACAAAAAAAGCCATAAAACAGCGGGCATAGACGGTGTTCAGATATTCCGGCGCCGACAGCAGATTAAACAGATGTTGCAGCATTGCGATTGTCCTCAAAATTGAAACTTTGCCGAATTATAACACCGCAAATCTAAATAAATGCTAAATGAATTGCATTTCGTAACAATGCTTCGTAAATTACAAACTTTTTCCGTTTTGCCGATAAATGTAGGAGATAATTTCGGCAACCGCGGCAAAAGCCTCAAGCGGAATCTCTTCGTTAATGTCTACCGCGCGCAAAACCTGAATCAAATCCGCGTCCTGACGGATTTCGATACCGTTGTCCAGCGCCAGTTGAATAATCTTTTGGGCAATTTCGCCCTGTCCTTTGGCGGTGACAACCGGCGCGTTGTGTTTTTGCGCGTCATAGCCCAGAGCAACAGCATAATCGCTGTTATCTGTGGACAAATCATATGTCCGGTTGTTTTGAGAACCGTTTCTGCTATTATCAAGGTCAGACATGTTTGACTCCTTTAAGATATTGTCTGCGGATATATTATCTTCGGGTGTTGAAATTGGCAAGCGCTTTGTTTGGCATATATTTTGCATGTCTGTTGCGTGTGGGGACACGCAGCCATACGGGGAGTTTTCAAAAGATGGACTTTAAAAATCTTTCGGTTTTTAACGCAGCCAGTCAAAATATGCAGTATTTGTCGGCAAAACAAAAGGTTATTGCCGAGAATATTGCCAATGCCAATACCCCGGGCTATCTGGCACGCACGATTGAAGAGCCGTCTTTCGCTTCCGATGTTTCTTCTTCCCTCGCTCTTAAAACCACCAATCCCCGGCATATCGGTCTGAACGGTAACCGTTCTTCCGACAAGCATTCTTATCGTGTCTATACGCCCGATCCTTCGGCCGCGCTTACGATTGACGGTAACGGCGTGATTTTGGAAGACCAGATGAATCAGGCCAGCAAAGCCAGCAGCGAATATAAGAAGACGATTACCATTTTCAACAAATACAAATCGCTTTTGCAAACGGCGAACACCAAGATTAACGCCTGAGAGGGGAATTTAAATGCCTAATAATCTGACAATCAGCGCTGATATCGCCGCTTCGGGAATGCGAGTGCAGGCCGAACGCCTGAAAGTGATTTCGCAGAACATGGCCAACGCGGATTCCGTTTCCGACGTTCCGGGCGGCGAACCGTATCGCCGACAGGTGGTAAGTTTCCAAAACTATGTTGATCAGGAAACCGGCGCACAGATGGTTCGCGTTGACAAAATTCAATATGACAATTCGCAATTTGAAAAAAAATACGAACCAGGCAATCCGGGGGCCGATGCCAACGGTTATGTGCTGCTGCCCAATGTCAATCCCCTGATTGAAATGATGGATATGAAAGAAGCACAGCGGGCTTATGATGCCAATATGAACATGATGCGGACGGCGCGCGAAATGAGTTCCGCCACGCTTGACCTTTTGAAGTAGGGAGATAAACAGTGATTAGTAATGTTTCCAATGCCTTAAACGCATATCAGCAGGCTTTGAGCCGAATTAATGCCGGCGAGCAGAAAGTTGTCGAAAACACTGATGTCGAGCCGCTTCAAACCAAAGGGTTTGGCGACATGGTAAAAGCTGCTGTCGAAGATGTTGCCGCGCTCAGCAAACAGGCTGAACATACATCGATTGCGGGTATTCAGGGCAAAGCTGACATTCAGGATGTCGTTTTGGCCGTCTCCAATGCCGAGATTGCTCTGGAAACGGTTGTCGCCGTACGCGATACGGCAATCAAGGCCTATAATACGATTATGCAAATGCCGATTTAGCCGGTCGGTGATCAGTGATTGGTTGTCTGTAATTTATATTGGTAATTTCTGTTCCCTGCAGTTGTTTTCGGACTTTTCTTCTTTATGCCATCCCCGGGTTTGTCCGGAAAAAGCCGTATAAAGAAAATTATCCGGATTCTGGAAATTTGGGGAGTCTGTAAGAGGCTAATAAAAATGCAGACCCTCAGCCCGCATTTTTACAGCAATGTCGAAAACAGCGCGACAGACGGATCCGTTTTTCCGGCCGTCATCTGTGCAAAATTCAGATAACCGTTGGAAAGCATCGTGGCGGTAACGCTGTACCTTTGCGCCTGGATCTGAGCGGCATAGGCAGCCGAAATGCCGGTGGTAGAATTTAACGTTTCCGATGGCTGGGTCGTAATCTTTTTGTTTTTGCTGTCATCAGACAAGGTCTGAGTCATTATATAGTCGTGCTTATAAGTCGTTCCCTGCAAAACCTGAAGCGCATAAGGATGAGATTCGCTGCGATCGGTTATTTCTTCCGAAGTTCCGACCTGAATGTAATAATCCCCCGGAGAAGCTTTGTATTCGCCGGTTACGATTTGCTTGAGCGTTTCATATTCTTTGCTGTCGCGGTCGGCGGAACTGTCGGCGATCAGAACCTGTTTGCCGTTTTTGGTGGTGTAGATTTTAAGTGTCATGCCGGGAGCTGTCGGATCCAAGACGTTTTGGTTTTCCAGTTCTTCCGTTTTTTTGTCCTGTTCGGCCTGCCAACCTTCGGGATCAAGCTGTCTTTTCAGATCGTCGAGATATTCTTCGTATTCGGAAAGATCAAGTACGTTTTCGTCTTTCGAATCGGTGTTGCGGAGACTGACGGAAAGTTTGCCGTTAGATTGAACCTGAATTTTGTAATTATCTACGGAATTGTATTTGTCGATACTGGCGACGGCAGTAACACGCGCATAATTCAAACGAGTATAGCCGAGATCACGGGCGTTGGCAAAGCTCTCGTCCACGTTGTTAACGTCGACAACGGTCTTTTCCCAGCTGTATATGCCGTATTCGTCTTTGTTGGTAACGCCAGAGATGCTGCTGCTCATGTTCGGTTTCTCCTTAAAACAGGTTAATCTCTTAATTATCAATTATATTTTTGAAAAATTAAAACAGGGTTAACCTACTCGTCTATTCTTATTATATCATCAAAAAAAGTCAAAGTAAACAGTTTACGGGACTATTCGATGACCGTGTCAATTATTCCGCCGCCGAGCACGGTTTGATTCCTGTATAAAACGACTGATTGCCCCGGCGTTAGGGCTTTTTGCAGATTTTCGAATTCAACGCGGATTGAACCGTCGGCCAAAGGCGTAACGATAACCGGCGTCGGTTTCTGAGACGAACGGATTTTGGCTTCGGCCTTAAAAGTATCGGTTGCCGGAGCAAAATCCATCCAGGTGCACTGAGCGGCTGTCAGAACCCGTTTGAGCGTTTCTTCGTCGTGCCCGAGGACAACTTCGTTGCGTTCCTTGTTAAAACCGATGACATACAACGGACGTTCGGAAGAAATGCCCATACCGCGTCGTTGCCCGATGGTATAGTTCCAGATTCCGGTATGCCGTCCGAGAACATTGCCCTTGGTATCTACGAAGTTGCCCGGATTTTCTTTCGTTTCCAGTAAGTCATTGTAATCGCCGGCATAGAAATCCTGACTGTCGGGTTTGTCACAGACGTTGAGGCCGGCCTCTCGGGCAATGCTGCGAATTTGTTCCTTGGTATATTCGCCGAGCGGGAGCAGAATGTTTGCCAGTTGTTCCTGTTTGAGGCGATAAATGAAATAAGACTGGTCTTTTTTGGAATCAAGCGCCGACTGCAAAAACCAACGACCGCTTTGCGCATTATGTCCGAGACGGGCATAATGTCCGGTGGCGAATTTGTCGAATTCCAATCCTTGGGCGCGCGCCGTGCGCGGCAGAGCTTCGAATTTTATCATCGAGTTGCACCAGATGCACGGATTGGGAGTGCGGCCGTTGAGATATTCTTCGCGGAAATTTTTGAGTACCAGTTTTTTGTATTCTTCGCGGCAGTCAAAGACATGATAAGGAATGCCGATTTTTTCGCAGATTTTGCGCGTTTCGGGAATTTCCGTCAGTTCCTTGGGGCCAAAGCAGGCATCTTTGCCGTTAGGCGCAAGATTGCGGACAACTTCGTCCCAAATCGTCATCGTGGCGCCGATAACTTCGTGTCCGGCTTTTTTGAGCAGCAGGGCGGCTACCGAAGAATCAACGCCGCCGCTCATTCCGACTAAAATTTTCATAGCGTTTGTTCCTTTCTTGCAAAGTCCAGAAAGACCGGTCGACGTCCCTCGGCAATCGCCTTGCGCTGATATTTGGTCTCAACCCAATCTTCCGGCTCATGTTTCCAGTCGTTGCCGCAAGCGGCAGTCCATCGAAAATCCGAACAGGCGTGCAATTGGCGCAAAGTCCAGCCTTTGTATACCTTATGATCCGTAGCGACGCGCAAAATGCCGCCCGGTTTGAGAATGCGCGCGATTTCGCGAAGATTGTCCGGATTGATAAAACGGCGCGACGCATGGCGTTTTTTGGGCCAGGGATCGGGAAACAAAACAAACAGCTTATCGATAAAAGCGTCCGGAATGCGTTCAAAAAGCAAACGTACGTCATCGCCGAAAACACGAATATTGTCTACGCGTTCCGGCAACAGTCCGATGTCGTCGGAGACGTCGGCGCCTTCTTTGACGCCGGTAATGAGCGAAAGCAGATTGGCAACGCCGTTTTTAAAAACTTCGGCGCCGATAAAGCCGACGTCAGGATGTCTGAGCGCTTGTCCTGCCAAATGTTCGCCGTTGCCGAAGCCTATTTCCAGATAAACTTCGGAGACCGGTGTTCCGAATAATTTTTCTTTTTCAAATACAGTGTCTTTATTTATTTCTATCTGCGGCAAAAATTTATCGAGAAGCGAGGTCTTTGCCTTGCGGATGCGGCGTCCCTGCCGTCGACCGTAAAACTTGGGTTTATCCGAGGTTAAAAGCATTTTTGAGCTCCTTTGCCAAATCAAGTTTTTCCCAGCTGAAATGTCCGCAGTCGTCCGGCCGGCGCCCGAAGTGTCCGTAAGAACTGGTCGGCAGATATATCGGCCGGCGCAGGTCGAGGCGTTTGATGATGCCCTCTGGCGTCAGGCTGACAAGATTGCGAACGGTATTTAAGATTTGCGTTTCGTCAACTTTTGCCGTGTTTCCGGTGTTAATGTACAATGACAGCGGCTCGGTCACGCCAATAGCGTATGAAACCTGCAAGAGGCATTCTTCGGCGAGTCCTGCGGCAACAATGTTTTTGGCGAGATAACGCATCATATAAGCAGCCGAACGGTCGACTTTGGTCGGATCTTTGCCCGAAAAGGCTCCGCCGCCGTGCGGTGCCGCGCCGCCATAAGTGTCGACGATAATTTTGCGTCCGGTCAGTCCCGTATCTCCGGCAGGACCGCCGATGACAAACCGGCCGGTAGGATTAATCAGAATTTCGGTTGAATCGGAAAACAGCTTTTCGGGAACGCTTTCGCGCAACCGTGCAAGGACGATTCGACGGACTTCTTCGGAAGTCAGTTCGGAAACATGTTGGGTGGAAAGCACTATTTTGGAAACGCGGATCGGTTGTCCGAGGTCGTCGTATTCTACCGTAAACTGGCTTTTGGAATCCGGCAGAATTCCCGGAATCGTGCCGCCGTGGCGTTTGAGGCTCAAATCGGACAAGGCTCTGTGCGCAAGGTAAATCGGCAGCGGCATATAGTCGGTATCAAAGCCTTTTTCGGCTTTGGCATAGCCGAACATAATTCCCTGATCGCCGGCGCCCATGCGGTCGACTCCTATTGCAATGTCGGCAGACTGCCGATGAATATAATTTTCGATATCGACGGTTTCGGCGGAAAAATCAGGCTGGTGATAGCCGATGCGGTCGATAACTCCGCTGACGACACGGCGAATCTCTTCGGAGGAGGGCTGCCAGACCGAATTGGTTTCTCCGGCAAGAATCACTTTATTGGCAGTGGCCATAACTTCGATTGCGGTTCGGGCATGCGCGTCATGCGACAAATAAAGGTCAAGAAGACTGTCGGAGACGGCGTCGCAGACTTTGTCCGGATGACCTTCGGAAACGGATTCGCTGGTAAAAAAATACGACATGAAATATCCTGAATTTGTTAACTTAACCGAAATGTATAATAAAAAAAAGCCGGCGAAAAGCCAGCTTTTTTTTGAAAATTATCCGATTTTATTCTTCGTTGTTGCAATATGCGGATTTGGACATTGCAATAATCAGATCGTACAAATGACGGGCGGCTTTACGATTGGGAATTTTGTAATATGCTTTTACCAATTCGATCGTTTCCTGTTTTTGCATCGGATCGGCAACATAATCGGTTTCATCTTCATGCAAAGAAGACGATACGCTTTCCGAGACATTGAACATTCTGGGGCTCTGGTTGGCAACAATCTTGTCCATATCTTCGTAGAAAAAGCTGATCGGCGCTTCCAAAACTTTGCTGATATCCCACAGACGGGAGGCTCCGACACGATTCATGCCGCGTTCATATTTCTGAACTTGTTGAAACGTTAAACCGAGAAGAGATGCCAAGCGTTCCTGACTCATCCCCAGAAGGGTTCTTCTGAGCCGAATTCGGTTTCCGACATGGACATCAATGGGATTGGGTTCTCCCAGAGGGGTGCGTCCGCGACTGGATTTTTTGGGAGTAATTTTTATCATCGTTTATGTTGTCCTTATAAAGTTTATTTGATATCAAGATAAAAGTTTAGAAGGAGTTCGTCAATAGATTTTTTATATAACATATTATATTAGCAGAATTTTATAGAACAGGCAAAAAGAATCGAACAATTCTTATTTATCAGGTTTTTGACGCAGAATAAACGCAATGCACAATAAAAAAAGGCATAAACCCAATACAATATTGTTGCCATATCGGCTGTACGGCGTAGCGAAAGAGGCAAGCGCCGGAAGCGGAACATCCAAAATACCTGTTTCGTTAAGGTTAATTCGGCCGAGAATCGTGCCAAAAGGAGATATGAGAGCGCTGATCCCGTTATTGGCTATCCGCGCAACGGTAACGCCTTCTTCAACGGCGCGAAGTCTGGCTGCAACGAAGTGCTGATAGGGACCGAAAGAATTTCCGTACCAACCGTCATTCGTGGGATTGACAATCCATTGCGGCCGATCGGTCTGATCAATGATTTGATGCGGAAATATTGCTTCGTAACAAATTGCGACGCCTAAGTCAGGAAGGCCGGACAGCGAGATGTTTTGCGGGCCGGCGCCGGGAGTAAAAGTGCCGACGGTATTTGCCAGCGGACGGAGCCATCCGGGCAATAGGCTGCGTAACGGAACATATTCTCCGAAAGGCACAAGATGCGATTTGTCATAATAAGCGGACGGACTGCCCTTGTCGTCAAGAATTATGACCGAATTGGAAACCCGGGGGCGGCCGCCGCGGCTGTGATAGCGAATTTGACCGGTAATCAGGTAACCGTTTTCAGGAATCGCCTGCCGCGCCTTGTCGTTGTGCGCTTCGTCGAAATCAAGCGGAAAAGGCGACGCCGTTTCGCCCCAGAGAACGGCTTTGATGCCGTACAGAGGCTTTTGTTTTGACAACTCGACATAAGCGTCAAAATTCCGTTGGAGACTGTCCGCATTCCACTTAAGCGTTTGCGGAATGCTCGGCTGGACAAACCTGACGACTGTCGATGACGGCGTATTTTGCTCACCGTTCAGGCGGGCGGAACCGACAACGTACATGAAGACAAGCGAGAGAGAAGATATGAGCACGGTCGCAAGGGCATTTTTTTTATTCGATTCGGCAAGCCACAAAAAAGGCGCACCGCAGATCAGCAACGCCAAAAGCGACAACAGATAGGTTCCGCCGAAAGCGGACATTTGCAGCATTGCGGTATGAAAAGCAAAAACAGAGCCCCATAAATTCCACGGAAAGCCGGTCAGAAGAAAACTGCGGATCCATTCAAAAACGACCATCAGAGCGCAAAAAGCCAGATAAACGGAGACCGGCTTGTCGAAACGCCGGCTCAGCCAGGCCGGAACAGCGACAAAAAGGCCGAAGAACGCGCCGCAGACAACAAAAACGACAGGATAAAGCGCCATCAAAAAGGTTTTATCAATGAGCACGGCATTGCCGATCCAAGACAGCCCGAACGAAAAAAAAGCAAAACCGAAACTGTATCCGCGCCGAAATGCCTGCCCCGGCGTCGGACTTGTCTGAATCAGAAGCAGCAAAAGGCTGATGCTGACGAACAACAGCGGAAAAAGATGCAACGGCGGAAGCGCGGCAACGCTCATCCAGCCGCAAACGAAGGCGACAACTTTCGGATAGCGCAGGATTTTATTTGGAAACCGCAGTTGTCGTCTCCTTGGGAAGCATAATCAGAATCTTTTTAATCCGTTGCGGATCAACTTCAAGAATACGGAATTTAAGCCCTTCGGCTCCGTCAATAATTTCGCCGCGGGCAGGAATGCGTTGGGCAATCTGGAAAACCAATCCTCCTAAGGTGTCAACGTCTTCTTTTTCATCTTCATCCAAAGCGGTGGTCAGATCAAGACCGGTCTGTTCTTTTATTTCGTCGAGTTCGGCCTTGGCATCGGCAACGATTTCGCCGTTTTCCTGTACAGTGATGACATGGTTTTCGTCAAAATCATATTCGTCTTCAATATCTCCGACGATTTCTTCCAGCAGGTCTTCGATGGTGACAAGGCCGTCGATGCCTCCGTATTCGTCAACAACCATGGCCATATGAACTTTTTGCAACTGCATTTGACGCAACAGATCCAACACCCGCATGGACGGAGACACAAATTTGACATTGTTGGTCACAATATCGGCCACTTTAACGTCTTTTCGGCCGTTAAGCAGGCATTTGACCAAGTCGATGACATGAACGATGCCGATGATGTCATCAAGAGACTCTCCGTAAATCGGAATTCGCGAATGACCTTTGGTGACCATAAGTTCGGCAAGTTCGCCTATATTGCCGTTTTTGGGAAAACCGATAATGTCGGCGCGCGGGATCATTGCGTTGCCGCATTTTTTGTCACGCAGACATAAAATGTTATTGAGCAGAAGCTGCTCGTGTTCGGAAAATTCCTGATCACCGTCGGCCTCTTCTATCAAATCCTCGATGGTTTCGCGAACGGTTTCGGGTTGTTTGTGTTTGAAAAAACCGGTTACAAAACTGCAAAAAGACGTGTCGTTCTTCGTTTCGTCAGACATAATCCGTTATTACTCCTGATAGGGGTTGCTGATGTTGAACTGCTGCAAAATTTTTATTTCAAAATTCTCCATGTATTCGGCTTCTTCGTCTTCCTGATGATCGAAACCAAGCAGATGCAGCAGTCCGTGGATAAGAAGATGAGAAAAGTGATCGCGCAGAGGAATCTTTTTTTCGGCTGCTTCCCGGGAAAGGGTTTCATAAGCTATGATAATGTCGCCCAGTTCTATTTCGGAACTGACTTTTACGTAATCGCCAAAGTCTTCGTCATCAATATTGGCAAACGAAAGGACGTTGGTCGGTTTGTCAAGTCCGCGAAATTCCCGGTTGAGCCTGCGGATTTCCGCGTCGTCGCTCAGCGAAAGGTTGACACAGATCTTTTTGCCGGTATTGAGAAAGCCTGTTTCCTCATGGGTTCCGACATAAGACAAAACGGCGGCAAAAACCTCTTCGGAAACCGCTGCTGCGTCAAATCCGCAGGCAATCCAGGCGTCGTCATCCGTCGTGACATTGATAATGTTATTCATCACCATACTCTTTTTTGCTGCGTTCTTCGTAAGCTTTGACGATTTTGGCAACCAGACCGTGACGGACGACGTCGGAAGCGCTGAAACGGACAGAGCCGATGTTCGGCGTGCCTTTGAGAATGTCCAAAGCGTCACGCAGGCCTGAGACGGTGCCGCGCGGCAAGTCGACCTGGCTTAAATCGCCGTTGACAACCATGCGCGAATTTTCGCCGAGACGCGTCAGAAACATTTTCATCTGCATCGGCGTGGTGTTCTGCGCTTCGTCCAAAATAACAAATGCATTGGAAAGCGTGCGGCCGCGCATAAAGGCAAGCGGGGCAATTTCAATCTCGCCGAGCGAAATTTTCTTGTCGACCTGCTCGGCCGGCAGCATTTCGTAAAGCGCATCGTACAACGGACGCAGGTAGGGATCGACCTTTTCTTTGAGGTCGCCGGGCAAAAAGCCCAGATTTTCTCCTGCTTCGACAGCCGGACGCGAGAGAATGATCTTGTCGATTTTGCCTTCAAGCATCATTGATACGGCAAGCGCGACAGCCAAATAGGTCTTACCGGTACCGGCAGGTCCCAAACCGAAAACGAGCTCGTTTTTCATCATTTCCTGAATATAAAGAGCCTGCGTGGCTGAACGCGGATAAATGTGGCGCTTTTTGGTTTTAAGAACAATGTTGCTCAAATCCTGTGCGGTTTCGCTGTCGGCGTTGCCGTCGGTAATGCGAACGGCCGCTTTGACCTCTTCATCGGTGATGGCGATGCCTTTGCTGACTTTGTTGTACAAAACGTCAATCGCGGTTTTGGCCTGTTCGATGGCGGTAGCGGAGCCTTTGATGTTCATTTTATTGCCGAAAGAGCCGATTTCAACATCAAGAATTTTTTCAAGCAGGCGCAGGTTGGAATCCTGAGGGCCGACCAGCTGTTGAACAAGCGTGTTGTTAAAAAGTTCAAAGTTAATTTCTGCCATGTTTATTATCCTTCCTTTTGGCCGGAAAGCGAATTGGTGGTCGCTTCGGTTACCCTGATGTTGACGATTTTATTCAAAAACTCTTTTCCCAGTTCGGCATGGAGATTCTGCATATAAGGCGTACGGCCGACGAGTTGTCCGGCGTGACGCCCCCTGCTTTCGAATAATACCGGAACGATTTTACCAACAGTTTCTTTATTAAAGTTTAATTGATAAGAAAATAACAAATTCTGAAGAATATCCAGACGTTGTTTTTTGACTTTTTCTTCAATCTGATTCGACATCAGCGCGGCGGGAGTACCTGCGCGGCGGGAATATTTGAACGAAAAGGCCTGAATGAATCCGACTTTTCTGACAACGTTGAGCGTCGCTTCAAAGTCGGCATCGGTTTCTCCCGGAAAACCGACGATAAAGTCTGACGAAAAACCAAGCTGCGGATTTGCTTCACGCAGTTTGGCAATGGTGTCGAGGTATTGTCCGGACGTGTGACGGCGGTTCATGGCTTTAAGCACTTTGTCGGAACCGGATTGAATCGGCAGATGCAGATAAGGCATCAGTTTTTCGATGTTTCTGTGACAGTCAATCAGTTCCTCGGTAACGTCGGCCGGATAAGACGTGGTATAGCGGATGCGTCGCAAACCTTCAATTTCGTTGATCTTGTTGAGCAGATAGGCCAGCGAGCGTTCTTTTCCGGAAGCGTCGATTCCGTGATAGGAATTGACGTTTTGGCCGAGCAGATTGATCTCGACGGTGCCTCCGGCAACCAAAGCGCGGGCTTCTTTCAGGATTTCTTCAACCGGCCGCGAGGTTTCGATCCCGCGGGTATAGGGAACGACGCAATAGGTGCAGAAGTTGTTGCAGCCTTCCTGAACGGCCAGATAAGAACAACCGCCCGAAGACGTGTTCTGCGGCAGAAAATCGAATTTCGATTCTGCTGGAAATTCCGTGTCGATAATGGTTTCTCCTTTGGCACAGCCTATTTTGGCGAGGATTTCGGGCAGGCGGTGATACGTCAGCGGGCCGAGCGCAAAATCAACATAGGGAGCGCGTTTGGCAATCTGCTCGTCTTCGGCCTGAACGACACAGCCGATGACGCCGATAATCGTGGAATGCCCTTCGGCGGCGCGTTCCTGACGAATCAATTCGATCCGGCCGAGGTCGGAAAAAACTTTTTCTGCCGCTTTTTCGCGAATATGACAGGTGTTAAGGATAATCAGGTCGGCACCTTTGGGCGACGAAGCTTCGTTAAAGCCCAGGCGCTGCAAGACAGAGGCAATGCGCTGGGAATCGTAGACATTCATCTGGCAACCGAAAGTCTTAATAAAATATTTTTTCAATTTGCTTCCGTTTTTGTTATTAACATTAGCTTTCATTTTATGTTAAACGCAGACGAAATTCAATTGATTTTTGGCACGTCAGCTCAAAAAATGCTTTTTGATTGAAAAGTTTTCAGATTCTGATAATATGAAAACAAGATTAATTGTAAGCGGAAGGAATTGCTATGTCTAATTTTAACATGGAGAGCGATATGGGGTATTTGTCATCGATGAATGAGGACGAACGGGTCGTCTTTTTGAGAACGCTTGCCAGACTGGCGATGTCAGACGGCGAGTTTGACGATGAGGAAAAACTGTTTATTCGTGAAATGGCTTTGGTGTTCGGGGTGCCCGAAAACAGATATGAGGAAATCAAAGCCAAAACGACCGATGACGAAATTATTGACGGCGTCAAAATTATCCGGGATCGCAAAAAAGCAATGGAACTGGTAAAAGAGATGTGTCTGCTCGCCAATTCCGACGGTGATTTGTCGGACAAGGAAATTCTGCTTATCGGCCGGGTTGGTCAGGCCATGGGATTGGAACTTGAAAAAATAGAGCAAATCAGCCAGTGGGTAATCGATCGCATTATCTGGCTTGAAAAAGGCAAAATTATTTTTGAAAAGGTTTAACGCAAAGGACAAGGAGCATCAAAATGTCCGATACTTATGAAGAGCAATATGCCGGTTGGAAAAACGATTATCAGTGTCAGACCGACGATTTGTTTGCCGATATGCGCTATACGATGGATCAGACGCCGGAACAAAGGCAGAGAATGGCTTATGCCCGTTCGACTCTGAAAAGCGTTGATAAACGGACGTTGAAAGAAGAAGCGGACAGGTTTATTGCCCGGCAAAAACTCGACAAAGTTGCAAATGCTTACGAAACTGCCGAAAAACTGGAAGGGATCAAACAGGTTGCCAAGATTCAGGGCGTTGAAATCAATACCTTCGAATTGGATTTTCTGATCGCCGAATCCTTACAGAAAATTGACGCCGGCGAAGATCCGCGTGCGGAATATTACGACTGGGTCGAAGCGCAGCAGAGAATTGAAAACGACATAAATTCAGGCGGGACGACTCAGGAAGAGATTAATGCCCGCAACGGCTATATCGACTTTTTGGGAGATCGGGAAACCGAGATGCGGCGGATTATCGCTCTGTATGCCGGTACTGCGGTTTACGGTAACGGTCCATTGAAGGAACAGGCGCTGGAGCGGCTGGCTTTTTTGAATTTTAAGCTAAGCGAACTGCGCCGTCTGCGCGTTAAAATGCAGGCTACGAAAGATCGAGCCGACAGCCGCGAAGAGCTTGACAGAATTGAAGAGAAAAAACAGGCTAAAATCATGACGGCGGGCGCGTTGCTGTTTGCTCACGAAAATATGACCAATCGCTACCTGCGCAACAAGGCCGGAATTGATTCCCGTGAATTTGAGCAGGGCATCGGTGAAGAATTTGTCAGATTCCGCCCGATTACGGAAACGCGTGAAGCAGCAGAAAACAAGATTGAAACGGTTCGGCAGAACAGCAGAAAAACGGCTGCTCTTTTGACGGCAATGCGCATGGGCAAATCCAAAAAGGAGATTGAAGAGGAAGAAGCGGCGACACAGCGCGAACTCCGGATTCGCCGTCTTAACGGCTTCGAGGCGGCGCGGTATCGCAACATTTATGAAAACAGCCGCCAACCCGCCTGATCGGTTTTGGATATTGACAGTCGCCGTCGATTGAGGTATCAAAATCGGCGTAAGGTTATTTTTGAGGAGATGTTTTATGGGCGCGTTGCTGGAGCCTTTTGTTTATGTTTTGGGACTGCTGGTCGACATTTATTTTAAGATTGTTGTGGTGCAGGTGGTCATTTCATGGCTGCTGCATTTCAGGATTCTCGAAACCTCCAACAAATATACTCAGAAAACCGTTGAGATTCTCAATAGGCTGACGATTCCCGTTTATAAAAAAATCGCTGAGAAAGTACCGCCGTTTTCGGGCGTTGACTTTTCGCCGTTTATTTTGATTCTGGGGCTGATTCTGGCAAGTCGTCTGATCTTGCGTCTCAGTGCAATGCTGGTGTAAATTGCCGCAGGTTATCGAAGAAAAAGACAAGGGAATTATTTTGCGGGTGAAGTTGGCGCCCAATTCGTCCCATTGCGGAAAAAACGGTTTTTTTGTAACGCCGGAAAACGAGGCTTATCTCAAAATCAACGTTATCAGCGTGCCGGAAAAAGGTCGAGCCAACAAAGAACTGCTTGCCTATCTGGCTAAAGCTTTGAAAATTGCTAAAACAGATATGGATATCATCAGTGGCGAACTTGATCGCTGTAAGAAGATATTGATAAAAACACACAAAGAAAACGCGGTGGAAAATATTCGCCGATGGACGGAGGAAGCATAATGACGGCACAGATTATCGACGGGAAACAGACGGCCGCCAAGATCAGAGAAGATCTGGCGCGCAGAATTGCCTCGGACAAAAGTGAAGAAATGCCGGTTCTGGCTGTCGTGCTGGTTGGCGAAAACGAAGCCAGCCGAATTTATGTCCGCAACAAGAAAAAAGCGGCGGCAGAAGTCGGCATCAGTTGCGAAGTGTTGGAATTTTCCGACACAATCGGTGAGCATGCTCTACTTGAAGTTATAAGCGAACTTAACGATGACCCGCATATCAACGGCATCATTGTTCAATTGCCTCTGCCGGAACACATTAATCCGCTGCACGTGCTTTCGAAAATCCGACCGGAAAAAGACGTGGACGGTTTTAATCCGTATAATGCCGGGCTGCTGGCCTGCCGCGAACCGGATGCGATTGTTTCGGCAACGCCGCGCGGAATCCTCAAACTTCTGGAAACAACAGGTATTGAACTTGCGGGAAAACACGCGGTTGTTATCGGACGTTCCAATATCGTCGGCCGGCCGGCCGCGATGCTGTTGCTGAACCAAGACTGTACGGTAAGCATTACCCATTCCAAGACCGAAAATCTGCCCGCCATCGTACAACAAGCCGACATAGTGATTGCCGCTTGCGGGCAAGCCGGATTGGTTAAGAAAGAGTGGATTAAAAACGGTGCTGCGGTTATTGACGTCGGCATCAACCGAGTCGACGGCAAGCTTTGCGGCGACGTTGATTTTGAGGGCGTATGCGAAAAGGCGGCGTTTATTACGCCGGTTCCCGGCGGCGTCGGACCGATGACGGTGGCAATGCTGCTCGAAAACACTTATGAAGCATTTAAGAAGCAGCAATTTGCGGAACAAGCGCACGAATGTTGTTGCGGCGGCCACGGTTGCGGCTGTTCTCATCACTGATTTTTTTATTTTAATCTGCTTAAAGGATGTTTGGAACGAACTTCGTCAAGAAGTTCTTTGCTCATGATATGCGTATATATTTCGGTGGTTGAGATGTCTGCGTGTCCGAGCATTTTCTGAACGGAACGCAGATCGGCGCCGTTGTGCAACAAATGAGTGGCAAAGGAATGGCGCAATACGTGCGGAGAAACTTTTTCCGGCGAGATACCGGCCTGAACGGCAAGCTCTTTGAGATTTTTGAAAAAGGCGCTGCGGGTGATGTGGCCTGAAGAAGACTGTTTGGACGGGAAAAGCCAGATTGATTTGCGTCCGCGAATAAATTCCTGCCGCATATCGAAATAATCAAGAATGATTTTAACGGCGTTGCCGGCAATCGGTATCAATCGTTCCTTATTGCCCTTGCCGCGAACCAGAATTTGTCTTTTGTCAAAATTAATACAGTTTTCGGGAAGGGAGACAAGTTCGGAAACGCGCAGGCCGCAGGCATACATAAGTTCAAGCATGACCGCCAGCCGTTGGAAAGCGACGCTGTTTTTGTTCTGAGCCGTTTCAATCAGCGTTTTAATCTCGCTCTGAGTGAGGAACTTGGGCAGAGGTTTTTCCTGCTTCGGAGCCGTGATGTTGGCGGTCGGATTGGCGGAAATTTCCTTTTCCGAATATAAAAATTTGAAAAAATCCTTCAATGTTGAAATTTTGCGAGCAACCGAACGCGGCGCATAATTTTTTTCGCTTAAAAAGCAAATATAGGCTGAGATGTCTTCAGATGTGATCTTTTCGAAAGGCAACGGACATTTTTCGACAAATTGCAGCAAATCAAAGCTGTAAGAAGCTATGGTGTTTTCGGAGGCGCCCGTTTCGGCGCGCATCATATCAAGAAAATCATCAATCGGCGAAAACATCAGCGAACAACGGAAAGTTCTGTTTCGACATGCTCAACCCGCATCGGCACTTCGTGTACGACGGCAAAAACAACTGCGGCAAGCAAAACGGCTCCGAGGACATAATAGACAAGACTTGATTTTTTCTGACGCATCGGTTTTCTTCTCCTTTGTAAAAAACTTATTGATAATGCCATGCTTTGTTTATATAGTTAACATAATAAATTTGAAAGATAAATTAAAATAAAGCCGAAAATGATAAATCTTGATGATAAAATAATTCTTTTGGTCGGGCTGATGGGTAGCGGCAAGACCAGCGTCGGCAAACGATTGTCGCAAAAACTGAATTTGCCTTTTGTTGACGGAGACCGCGAGGTTGAGAAAGCCGCCGGACTGTCTCTAATTGATATTCTCAAATGCTTCGGTTTGCAGGAATATCGCGCCGGCGAAGCGCGCGTCATGAAACGTCTGCTTCAGGGAGCGCCCTGCGTGCTGGCTTCCGGCGGAGGTTCATTCGTAGCACCGCAGACGCGCGAATATGCCAAGAAGAACGCAGTTACCATCTGGCTGAAAGCGGATGTGGAAGTCTTATACAACAGGACTGCCGGAAGAAAACACCGGCCGTTTTTGCGCGGAGCGGACGATCAGCTGAAAGACAAGCTCGAAAAATATATATCGGAAGAATATCCGTTTTATTCGGAAGCCGATATTATTGTAGAAACCAAAGAAGAACAGGTCTCGGTTACGGTGAACCGAGTGATTGAAGCGATTGAAAACTTTTTAAATCGGGACAAGTCATGATTGTATCAATAATTGCCGTTGTCTTTTTATTGCTGTTGTCGGCTTTTTTCTCCGGATCCGAAACGGCTTTGACCGGAACGTCCTCTGCGTTCATTGCGGATCAGGACAAGAATCGCAACAATCCTCGGGCAAAACTTGTCGGAAGGTTGTTTGAGCATAAAGACAATTTGATTATTACGACCCTGCTGGGGTCAAATCTCAGCAACACCTTGGCAACCTCTTTGTCAACAAGCGTTTTAATCGGTGTTTTCGGCCGGGAGGGTGTAGCTTACGCAACGATTATCATGACGTTTTTGGTTTTGATTTATACGGATATGCTGCCCAAGACCTATGCCGTGCGCAATGCCAACAAAACGGCGCTGCTGGTAGCTCCATCGGTAAACCTGTTTGTTAAATTGTTTGCCCCGGCAGTTTGGTTTTTGCAAAAAATCATGCATTTGACATTTCGCGTTTTCGGGCTCAGAGACGGCGGCGTTTCCGATGAAGATGCGCTGGCCGAGGTTCGCGGCGCGATTTGTATGTATAACGGCAAAGAAGGAAGACAAGAGCGGGAAATGCTTAAAAGCATTCTTGATCTGACCGACATTACCGTTTACGACGTGATGAACCACCGCAAAAATTTGTTTTCGGTCGATATCGGGCTGCCGATAGAAACGATTCTTGCAAAAGTGGAAAATTGCCCGTTTTCAAGAATTCCTCTGTATCAGGACAAGCCGGAAAACATTGTGGGCATTATCCGCGTTAAAACGTTGTTTAAAGAGGTCATTGACAAAAAGGGAGACTATTGCCAGGTAGATATTCGCAAACTCATGACCGAACCGTGGTTTATTCCTGACAATACTTCTCTTAAACAGCAGCTGCAAATGTTTCGGGCTCGGCGCGAACACTTTGCGATTGTGGTCGATGAATACGGCGTGCTGCAGGGAATTGTGACCCTGGAAGATATTTTGGAAGAGATTGTCGGCGACATCAATGACGAAAGCGACGTTTCAAATCTGGACATTATGGGAATTCGAAAAATTGACGATCAAACTTTTATCGTCGACGGACAGGTGTCTATTCGCGACTTAAACCGCAAATTCGGCTGGAATATCAGCGATGACAATGCGGTGACAATTGCCGGTTATTTGCTGGACATGACGCGTTCCATTCCGTCGGAAGGACAGAAATTTATGTTTGAAGGCTTTCATTTCGAAGTGCTCAAACGCAAGAAAAACCAACTGACTTCCGTTAAAATCACTTTCTAGGACTTTTTGCCGCGAACCTTGTGCAGACTGTTGACTTTGAGTGCCGCGAGAGCGTTTGCCGAAAGCGCGGAAACAGCCTGATAAAATTCTTCGCGGCGGTCGACTTTGGAAATCCAGGCTTGAAGCTCGGCCGAATCGGCAATTTCTGGTTCGGCAGATTTTTTCAGTAAAGCGGCTGCACGCAAAATTTCGTTGTTTTCAATCAGCTTGCCGACGTTGTTTAACGTTTGTCCGAACATAGGCCGCGGCATATCGGCATCAAGCTTTTTGATTTGCACGATTTCGTTGAGTTTGGTGTTGAGGCGTTCCTTCCAGGTTTGATCCGAATCCTGTTGCCGGCGATTGAGTATGGTGTTGCGAATCTGTTCAAATTCAATGGCAAGTTCCAAATCGGACGGAATGCCCGAAGCGGCAAAATCCTGCAATTTTCCGACCAGACGGGCGGCCTGCGGATTGTCGGCGGCAATCTGGTTTAAGACTTCTGCTTCATATTCAAAAGTCTGACCGCGATCGGCTGCATCTTTGACCAGAAGCGTACCGGTCAGCAACAAAGCGCTCGAATCGGTTACTTCGCTCAAATTGTTGATTTTCTGCTCAGCAGCGTCCATTCTGGTAATCACTCCGAGAATTGTCGCCACGTCAGCCTTGGAATCTATAATGTTCAGATTCATTTTTTCGAGATTGCCAAGGCGTTCCCGAACTTCGGTAAAACCCGAATTGTCAATTTTATAGTCGGTCTGGGCAAGCTGGTTTTGCAACCGGGTAATCCTGTCTTGAATTTCGGCAAACCGCGAAGCGTACGGATCGGCTTGTTCCGTCTGAGCAAAACGGGTTCGAATCCGGTCGATGAGCTGCGGATTTTTCCAAAGGCCGTATCCGACGCCGCAAACGGCAGCCAAAAGTGCAATGCGGAAAACATATTTTTTCAGGTTTTCCGAACGAACCGGCATGACGGGAACGACGGCCGGCGTTTCGGCGGTTGTCTGCGAGTCTTTTTGCTTGACCATTTTTGAATTCCTTATGTTAAGTAAGTTCTTGGCATTAAACTTTTTATAGTGTATATAATAATCAAAAAACTGCAATAAATAAGTATAATATATGCAGTCGAAAGGTTTTGAAAATGATTGTTTTGGGAATAGAAAGCAGCTGCGACGAAACGGCTGCGGCGATTGTCAACGATAAGCGCGAAATTTTGGGCGAATGCGTGCTTACGCAGTTGGAACACAAGGTTTACGGCGGCGTAGTTCCGGAGATTGCGGCGCGCGCGCATCTTGACCATATTGAAGATATTTTGGAAGAAACTTTTAAAAAGTCCGGCATCAAGCCGCAGGATATCGATGCGATAGCGGCAGCCTCGGGACCGGGACTTATCGGCGGCGTGGTTATCGGCGTTATGGCCGCTAAGGCTTTAAGCCTGGCGCTGAACAAGCCGTTTATCGCGGTGAATCACCTGGAAGGGCATGCTTTGGCGGCACGACTGACTTCCGACGTTACCTATCCGTATCTGCTGTTGCTGGTATCCGGCGGACATTGCCAGATCTTGATTGTCAAAGGCGTCGGAGAATTTGAACGATTGGGAACAACGATTGACGATGCCGCCGGCGAAGCTTTTGACAAAGTGGCAAAAATGCTTAACCTCGGCTATCCGGGCGGACCGATGATTGAAAAAATGGCAGATCTCGGAGACGAGAACCGTTTTGTGCTGCCGCGGCCTCTGTTAAACTCGGGCGACTGCAATCTGTCTTTTTCGGGAATGAAAACGGCCGTGCGCAAAATTATCGAATCTTACGCGGCGGACGGCAATATCGAACATGCGATTTTACAAAAACAGGATATCGCCGACATCTGTGCCTGTTTTCAGAAAGCGGCAACGGATCATTTGATTTATAAGTTAAAAAAAGCGATTGCCGCATTTCAGGTCAGATACCCGGAAGGGCACGATTTGGTGGTTTCGGGCGGCGTGGCTGCCAACACATATCTGCGCGGTCGGCTCAAACAACTGGCTGATATTGAAGGATTAACCTTTTCGGCGCCGCCGATTAAGTTTTGTACCGACAACGGCGTCATGATTGCCTGGGCCGGAATGGAACGCGCGCTTAAAGGCATCCGTAATGACTTGGATTTCAAGCCGCGTCCGCGCTGGCCGTTGGACGAACACGCGCCCAAAGCGGCAGGTGCGGGAGGAGTAAAGGCATAATGCGCAACCCCGAAGAAACATTGAAAATTTTAGACGTTTTTAAGAAAAAAGACGCCAATCCGCCGTCAGAACTGGAATATACCAATGTCTACACGCTGTTGACGGCAATCGTTTTGTCGGCGCAAAGCACGGACAAAGGTGTCAACAAAGCAACCAAAGAACTGTTTAAAATCGCCGATACGCCGCAAAAAATGCTGGCTTTGGGATTGGACGAACTGAAAGAGCATATCAAAACAATCGGCCTGTATAACAACAAAGCCAAAAACATTATGGAAATGAGCCGAATTCTGGTTGAAAAACATGACGGCATCGTACCGCATGACCGAAAGGATTTGGAGGCTTTACCCGGTGTCGGACGCAAAACGGCCAATGTTTTGTTGAATGTCTGGTGGAACGAGCCGACAATTGCGGTTGATACGCATGTACTGCGCATTACCGAGCGGCTGGACATGTGCGACGGACGCACGCCTTTGGCGGTGGAAGCCGAGATGGAAAAAATTCTGCCCGATGAATACAAACGTCATTTCAACCATTGGCTGGTTTTGTTCGGCCGCTATATCTGTAAGGCGCAGAAGCCGGATTGCGCTAATTGTCCGGTCGCCTGTTTTTGCAAAAGTTCGGATAAGCGTTAAATATATTTAATCAGTACAAAACCGCCGAGCAACAGAATTAAGAACAAAACGGACAGAATGCCGAGGTTTTTTTCAATAAATTCTTTCATCGGGTTCCCCCACTTTTTAAGCAGCCAGGCAATCAGATAAAAACGCATGCCGCGGGCAATAACCGAAGCGACGGTGAACGTTATCAGATTCAGACCGACCACGCCGCTGGCTATGGTGATGACTTTGTACGGGAAAGGCGTAATGCCGGCGCCGAACACGATCCAGGCGCCCCATTCGTGATAATAGTCTTTGAAAACGTCGAACTGATGCAAATACCCGTAAAACGAAAGTAGCGGTCTGGCAATCTGGTCAAACAGAAAAACGCCTATGCCGTATCCGAAATAGCCGCCGAGAACGCTGGCAAAAGTTGCCAGTCCGGCAATCTTCCAGGCTTTTCCCGGCGTAGCCAGAATCATCGGAATAATCATGATATCGGGCGGAATCGGAAAAAATGAACTTTCGGCAAAGGCAACGATAAACAAAAACGACATCGCTTTGGGTGACGCAGACAAAGTAAGCATCCAGTCGTAAACGGTATGGGTAAGCCGGCGAAACCAGCCGAAAAGATTAGAGAGTACAGACATTTATAATCCCTTTGAAAAACGAGCAAAAGAATTATAAAGGGAAAACATAAAGATTTATTTAATGTCTTCAGCCAGTTTTTCAATTTCGGCTATGGTATCGACTCGGTAAACGGATTCGTGCGGGAGTTCGTTTTTGACTTTGTCAAAACGTTCGACAGTATATTTGACGGCAATTTTGCGGGGTTTGTTTTTGGAAAGATATTTGCGTGTTCCTTTGAAATCGTGCGTGATAAAATAGCGGTGCTGCCGATTATGAAGGCGAATCAGTTCTTTTTCGAAACCCGGCGCGTAATCGGCGATGATGAAAATGTCGTGTTCCTGCCCGCCGCGGCAATACGTTTCAAGTATTTCGACGATTTTTTCAATTGCATTTTTCTTTTCGATCACGTTTGAGACGCCTTCGATTTCATCGTCTTCGTTCATGGAATCTGAAGCCATCAGGATGACTGGCACGTCTTCCATCCATGATTCAGCGCAGATTTTTCTCAAAAATTCCCAGTGATTACGGTGCGGCAGGCCGGCGTCCATAAAAATGACATCCGGTCTTATTTCCCGACCGAAAAGCAACATTCTGTACGGATTGTCGGTGGTAAAAACGTTGTAGCCTTTTGTGGCCAGAAAATGACGGTACAACTTGAGAAAAACTTTGTCTTCATCAAGCATCAGCGCTTTGCCTGTCTGTTCCATAATCCAACTCTCCGCAAAATAGATATTTATGCGAAAAAATATAGTCATCGAAACAGGATTTTTTAGCATTAAAGCAAAAAAAAGAGAGCCGGCCGTCTGTGACGGGAAGGGCTCTCTGAAACGTTTGCGGTCAAGTACGTTTCGGACTTATTTTATTCTGGTTACCAGTTTGACGTTGTCGTAGTCTTCAATCGTCGGTACGGTACCGTCGACGGGAACGACGAAAGTCGTCTTTTTGTCCTCAGAGTTGGCGATAAACGCTTTGAAGACCTCACCGTCCAGCTCTATTGTTTTCTGACGGAACCGAAATCCCATGTAAGCCTGACTGGCCGGATTAAGGACTCGTGCAAGCGTACCGAACTCGGTAACGAAAGATTTCAGCGCTTCCTCCGGCGTGTTTACGGCCTTGATGACGTGGACATCCTTGAAGTCTTCAATACTCGGTGCACCATTCTTTTCCGGATCCACGGGCACAACCATGGTGTTTTCCATCCGGGTATCGTGCGCAATGTATGCCCGGAACGGTTCGCCGCCTTTTACTTGGATCTTCTGACGAACGAACTGATAGCCGGAGTAAAATTGACTGGCCGGATTGAGTGCGCATGCCAAAGTGGCATATTCCTCTTCAAAAGCAGCCTGAGCAGCTTTTTTGCTGGTAATTTTTTTTGTATCCATATTACTTGGGTTTATGACAACGGTGAGAAAAGAAGTTATGTCTTTTCGTCGCGCGCCGTCTGGTGAATAATAATGTTTAACTTGTATTTAATCAATACAAAGAAAATACCATTATCAAAGACAAAAATCAAGATGTTTTTTGTGTATTTTGTCAAAAAACTTACAGGAGGGCGGATAAGGCAAAAAACTGCGCCGGAGAAATTTCTTCGGGACGAGCAGTCGGCGAAATTCCTGCGGCTGCGCATTTTTCTTCGAGTCCGGAGACGGATTTAAGGCTTTGACGAATCATTTTGCGGCGCTGAGCAAAGGCTTGCGCCGTTAATTTTTCGAGTTTTTGAATCTGTTCGGAAGTTAACGGTTGAGCCACAGGCTCAAACAGCAGTACGCTTGACCAGATTTTGGGCGCCGGAACAAAACATTCGGGATTGAGATCAAACAGCCGGGTGATTTTGCACTGCAACTGTGCCAGCACCGAAATCCGACCATAATCTTTTGTTCTGATCGGCGCGGAGATCCGGTCTGCGACTTCTTTCTGGAACATCAAAGTCAGCGCCTGATAAGTACCGATATTACGGAGCCAGCCGGTGAGTAGCGGAACGGAAACGTTATAAGGCAGATTGGACACGATTTGCCGGGGTAGCGCGTCGACGGCCGAGAAATCGAACCTGAGGGCGTCGCCGTTGACAATTTCCATAACATCACCGGTTTTGCTCCGAAGTTCTTTCATGATTTCGATACAGCGGTCGTCCATTTCTATGACGGTAAGGCGTTGCGGTTCAGCTTTGAGAATCGAACGCGTCAGACCGCCGGGACCGGGGCCTATTTCATAAACGTGAGTACCGGCAAAAGATGGTCTGCCCTGTGCTTCCAGCGAAGAGCGGATAATTTTGTCGGTGATATTTGCATCAAGCAGAAAATTTTGTCCGAGCGCTTTTTTGGCAAGCAGACCGTGAGCGTCAACCGTCAGCCGCAGCGACGGAAGAGATGAAATTATTTGTGCCGGTTCAACCATTTTAACTCCGAATTTCAATGACCGCTTTTTGGCGCAAATCCTGAAGCAGCTTTTTGCTTAAACCTTCCATTTTCTGATTCTCAAGGATGGTTTTGATTTCCTGAGACGAAGGAATCTGAGGCTTGTCCGTTTCGGGACTGAAAGTCTGATTGAGTTTAAGAATATAGTAACCGTCGCCGACTTGTATCGGATCCGAAATGTCGCCGGGATTCATCCTTTTGAGACGGGTTTCCAGCGCCGAGGGAAGCTTGCCGGTATTGACCCAGCCCAGATTGCCGCCGTTGGCCGCACTGGGGCTGTCGGAAAACTGCATCGCATAGACGCCGAAACGATCATCGTTGCGAAGATTATAAACCAAATCGGAAAGGTTGCGGGCATGATCTTTTTTGATGTAAATTTCGGAAACCAGAAACTTCGGTGTGCTCAAGTCTTCCTGAGCTTCTTTGAGAGCGGCGTTGATTTCTTTCTGGGTCGGCGTGCCTTCCATATAATATTTTTTGCGAATCAGGCGCAGCCAGGCAAGGTCGGATTTGACCTGTTCATGAATAGTCTGCGGATTTATGTCGGCTTCTTTGAGAATTTTTATCAGTTGTCCGTCCGGAATTTTGTTTTTCTTTTCGATATTGCGGATTTGCGCCTTGATTTCATCTTCCGTAATACTGATACCGTTTTTATCGGCTTCCTGAAGTTTGAGCTTTTCGTCGATGGCCGCGTTGAGAACTTTTTGCATCATCATGCCGCGGGTTTGTTGATTCAGAGGTATCTGCGTGTTCATGACAAAAGAGTTTATCCGGTTCTGGAAATCTTCCGAAGAAATGATTTCGCCGTTAACCAACGCGATGATTTTGAGCGGCGCGGCCGACGCCGTCCGGCCTAAAACCATGAACAGTCCGAGTAAGATGAGAAGTTTTTTCATATCTTGTAAAATCCTTTCTGAATTACTTGGTTCCGGTTCCGCCAAGTGTTTTGAGGAAGAATGTGAAGCCGAATTCGAAATCGCCTTCATAATCGGGATCGTTCGAGTTGTCTTTTTCGATATTAAAGACCAATCTGGTACATTCGTCTTCGTAGGTCAGAAAACCGCCGTATTCCAGCGTACCGCCGTTTTGGGCCAGATCCTGACGATTGTAAACGCTGACGGACCAGTTTTTGGTCAGCTGACTTTTGATGCCGGTATAAAGTTCTTTTCGTTCTTCGTTTTTCACCGACGAAGTCTCGTTGGCCTGAAAATATATGTAAGACAGGTACAAGCGCAAAATCCTGGGTCCCATGCCGGAAGACAATTCGCTGTATGTTACACTATAATCATCTTTATCCAATTTAAAACGATAGTTTAAATCGAAATATTCGTTCGGCGAAGCGTAAATGCGGCCGACATAATCGGTAAACGAACTTTTTTGGTCATCGGCGGCGGCAAAACTTTCGTCTTTGCTGAACTCATAGCTTTGCGCCAGCAAGACAGACGTACGACCGAACCTGTTGCCGTAAGAACTCCAATTGAATCCGTAACTGACACGGCTGCCCGTGTCATTGCGGTCATAACCGGAATAGCGGTCAAGATTAAGAATGTTGGTATCGTTCAGTTCTACGTCCTGGCTGTCTTCGTTGGGAATTTTTTCCGGTTTGTTGCTTTGATTGGGAGCCAAAGCGGTAACAACAATCGGCTCGATAATCTGTCGGGAATCTTCGGTGGCACGGATGAACGGCAGGCGCCATTCCAATCCCATTTGCGGGAAAATGCGCGCGGCAGTGCCGGTGAAAGGCTCATCATCTTCGTAGACATAGTTGTCAACATAATAAAAATCTGATTTTAACGATGCGACGAGCTTGTACTTTTCTCCGTAAGGGCTGGTGTAAGGCAAATTCCAAGAGTTGATCATGGTAGCGCGCTGGCTGGAATTGTCTTCCTCGTGGATAACGGAAGCAAAGCTGAGGTTGGTTTTGGTATAGGCGCCGTAACGATCCGGAACGCCGTAATTTTCGTAGTTGAAAAACGGCAGCACCATCGGCCTGTTGGCATAGCGCAGATCGTAGCTCAGGATTTTGTAGTAATAGGCCTCAAGCGCCGCATAATTGCGATTGTCAAAGCCCTGCAAACGGGCACGTGACGTCAGCCAGGTGTCATCGCGTTTGGGCAAGCTCAAATCTTTGAGGTAATTGTTGTCCGAAGCATAGTTGATATCGGTGTCGGCAACCCAATAATCGTTGAGTTCATACCTGCCGTATGCAAAAATATTGCCGCGGTTTTTGTCGGTGTCTTCGTCTTTGAGGAACGAACCGGAAACCGACATATTGCCATTATAGACATATTTGTTGAAAGCGCCGCTGTATACAATTCCCTTGTCGGTGGTGACAATGGGGTTAAACAAAATGTCCTGCTGATCGTCTATGCTCCAAAAATATTGTCCCTGGACGGCGCCGCCGAGATACGAGTTGGACATAATGCGCGGAAACAGAAAACCGGAACGGCGCTTGACGGTCGGGTCAGGATGTGACAAATAAGGCGTGTAAAAAACCGGCGTCCCCTTGATTTCTACAAAGGCATTTTGATAGTTAACGTCTTTATTCTCGGCGTCATGAACAACTTTTGTGGCCTTAATCTGCCACAGCGGATTGGAATTTCGGCAGACGTCGCAGGGCGTATAGACGGCGTTACGCAGAACTTTTTTGTCCTGTTCTTTACGTTCAAACGAACTCGCGGCCATACGGCTTTGATCTGCCATGATGACCTTGATGTTTTTCATTTCGCCTTGCGTCATATGATTGTTGAGTTCGGAATAATCGGCAAAAACGACGGAACCGTCTTTTTCAACCAAAACCACGTTGCCGACGGCAATAACCGTATCTTCTTTTTGATTATAAACGACTTTGTCGGCGTGCAGCGTCAGATTGCCGCGAATGATTTCAACATTGCCGGAAGCTGTTATCAGGCTTTGTTCCTGATTATTTTCAACTTCGTCGGCAGCAAAAAAGATTTCCGTTTCTTTGTCTTTGGGCGCCGGCTCGTCTTGGGAGGCAGAGCCGAGAACGTCGGTCATGTTGACTTTTGGCGACCATTTGATTTTTTTGTTGCCGGTGGTTTCGGCTATGGTTTTGCGGGTGTCCGGAGTGACAATGCTTTCATCGGCTCGAACAGTGTCGATGCCGATAAGCGGAATCCCGAGCAACATGCATAGAAGTCTTTTGTTCATTGCAATTCCTTGGGATTAAAACGCCGGCGCTTGCGAAACATGTTAGGCGTATAGAAAAAGAGCAGCCACAGACAAACGGTACAGGGAATCAGAAGATTCAAATACATCGGTATCAGCCAGCAGAGATTCTTAGCCGCAAGGTTGCCCAACGCCAGATCAAAGGCCTGAATCAGAACCATGGCGCCGACCGAACAGGAAATGATCTTTATTTGTCCGCGGCGGTTAAAGTTGCCGACCAGAAGCCCGGTACAGGCAATCAGGGCATAGACAAGGTTTAACAACGGCGTGGTAAAACGTTTGTTGCCTTCGACAAACCAGCGACGCGCGTCTTCATAAGAAAGAGATTTGTTGTCAAACGCGCTCAAAAGTTCGCCGAGAGTTTTTTCACGGACGCCTTCGGCTTTTCGGGCTTTGCTTTCCTTACTGCCGAAATCGACCGAATAACGGTCAAAAGTGACGGAGCTGAATTGGTTGTTTTTGCGGTTGAGTTCCTGTCGGCTGCCGTTGACAAGAATAATGCGCGGACCCTTGGAAGTATGGACGATGCGTCCGAGTTCGGCCGAAACGGTAGAACGGGTTTTGGGGTTGCGGTCGTCATTAATAAGAATGCCGCCGACCGAACCGTCGGGTTCGTGGGTCGTAATGAAGAGGGTAAGCTTGTCTTGAATGGTAGTGAATTCGCCTTCCCGAAACATCAGCTGCGAGACGTCGTTTTTTACTTTCCATTCCAGGTCTTTGAAAGCGTTTTCGGCGGCGGGAATGCCGATGTTCATAACATAAAAGCCGAACAGCGTCATGGCTAATCCGACCAGCAACGCCGGCTTGGCGTTTTCCCACGGGCTGATGCCGGCCGCTTTCATAACCGAAAGCTCGCGATCGGACAACATACGGTTGTATACGAACAACACGGCTGCAAACAGGGATATCGGCGCCAAAATGGTAAAAATACGCGGCATCAGCAAAGACGTCATCTCAATAAAAATTCCCAGAGAGATGCCTTTGTTGGTTATCAACTCGATAAAACGAAGCGACTGCGTCAGCCAAATGATGGACATCAGACAAAACGCAACCAGCAGAAAACCGACAACAATCTGTTTGGTTATGTACAGGTTTAGTTTTTTCATGCCGACGATTATAAACATTTTATATGATTTAGAAACATATTTTTTCAGTATTTTAAAAAAATGTATGAAATTTGGGATAAATTAGGTCTTTTTTTATAATTCCGCCCCAAAATGAAGAAATCGGACGGGTAAAAGGCGAATCTGCTTGAACGGAAAAATTTTTGCCGATATGATTAACGCATAACAGAAAATCAACAAAGGAGGAGACTTTTATGGACGGGAATTCTCTGGGCGCGCAGGTTGCCGCCAAGTGGCGCAAGAAACGCGGTTCTTTAATTATGGCTCTGCATGAAATTCAGGGCGTCAAAGGGTTCGTTCCGTGGGAAGACGCCATGGATCTGGCGGAGGGAATGGGAATTCCGTTAGCCAGAATTTACGAAGTTCTCACTTTTTATAACTTTTTTAAGCTCGATGCGCCGGGCAAAGCCGTTATCTCAGTCTGTACAGGTACGGCTTGTTATTTAAAAGGAAACGATAAAGTTCTCGAAGAATTCAAAAAAGAACTCGGAATCGGCGAAGGCGAAAGCACTCCCGACAAGATGTTCCATTTGCAGAGCGTCCGTTGCGTCGGTTGCTGCGGTCTGGCTCCGGTTTGCGTTGTCAACGGCAAGACCTACGGCCGCCTCACTCCGTCGGATGTTCGCGGAATACTGGAAGAATGGCGTAAAAAACTTAGCGAAGACGAGGAGCAGAAATAATGGCTGATACGGATTTGGACAAGAGATTTGACATTCATGAAATCGCTAAGAACAAACTCAAGGATCTGGAGCGTTTTCAATGCAGCATTTACTGCTGCCATTCGACCGGTTGCAAATCTTCCGGCAGCGACGGCATTATCGATTTGATAAAAAGCGCCGTCGCCGATCACGGCATTGAAGACAAAGTCCGTGTCGTAGCAACAGGCTGCATGGGACTGTGTGCGCAGGGACCGTTGGTGCGTGTCGAGATTAAAGGACAGAAAGACGTCTTGTACAAACGTATCGAGCCGCTGGTGGCGCGCCTGATCGTGACCGAACATGTCGTGCCGGCGCTTAATCTCAAAGAAGGTGAGACTTTTGAAGTGCCGCAGTTTTTGCAGGAACATGTTTTGTCTTTGGATTTGCCGTTTTTTACCAAACAGGAAAAAGTCGTGCTGAAAGATGCCGGACACATGGATCCCGAAGACATTACCGAATATATGGCACACGGCGGATATCTGGCTTTGGAAAAAGTCTTGAAAACGATGACGCCGGCTCAAGTGGTCGAAGAAATCAAAAAATCCGGTTTGCGCGGCCGCGGCGGCGGCGGTTTCTCAACCGGCATGAAATGGGAATTTGCTTCGAAAGTACCGACGATTGACGAAAAGTTTATCATCTGCAACGGCGACGAAGGCGATCCCGGCGCGTATATGGATCGTTCCATCCTTGAAGGAGATCCGCACTCCGTTATTGAAGGTATGATGATTGCCGCTTATGCCATCGGAGCGACCGAAGGCTGGTTTTATGTCCGCGCCGAATATCCGCTGGCAGTCGAACGGCTTGAAAAAGCGATCAAAGCCTGCAAGAAAAACCGTCTGCTCGGCAACAACATTATGGGTACGGACTTTTGCTTTAACGTTGATATCCGTCTCGGCGCCGGTGCTTTTGTCTGCGGCGAAGAAACTGCTTTGATTCATTCGATTGAAGGCGCTCGCGGTACGCCGCGCCCGCGTCCGCCGTATCCGACCAACAAAGGATTATGGAACAAGCCCTCCTGCGTAAACAACGTCGAAACGCTCGGCAATGTACCGAAAATTATTCTCAAGGGCGCCGACTGGTTTGCTTCTTTCGGTACCGAAACATCCAAAGGAACCAAAGTTTTTGCTTTGACCGGACAAGTTGAGCATTCCGGTTTGATTGAGGTGCCGATGGGAACGACAATCAATGAGATTGTCAATGAGATCGGCGGCGGCGTTCCTAACGGCAAAAAGCTCAAAGCCGTTCAGACCGGAGGCCCGTCCGGCGGTGTTATTCCGGTTGACAAACTCGATTTGCCGGTTTGTTACGAAGAGCTAAAAAAAGTCGGTTCAATTATGGGATCCGGCGGCATGATTGTCATTGACGACTCGCAGGACATGGCCGGACTGGCAAACTTTTATCTGGACTTCACGGTCGACGAATCCTGTGGCAAATGCGCTCCGTGCCGCATCGGCGGCAAACAGATGTTGCTGTTGCTCGAAAAAATCAACAAAGGCAAAGGCACCAAACAGGATTTGGCGGATCTGAAACGGGTGGCGACGGCCATGCAGAAAGCTTCTCTGTGCGGTTTGGGACAAACGGCGCCGAACCCGGTTCTTTCGACGCTCAAGTTTTTTGAGCGGGAATATCTGGACAAACTGGTTGACAACAACCCTGCTTCAAAAAAGGAGAAATAGACATGGTTAAGCTGAAAATCGACAATTTTGAAGTAGAAGTTCCCGAAGGCACCAGTATTTTGGAAGCCGCTCGCAAAGCGCATATTGACATTCCAACTTTGTGCAAACATCCCGACGTCGATCCTTCGGCAGGTTGCGGCATGTGCATTGTCAAAGTCAACGGGCGAATCCTGCGTTCCTGTTGTACGCCGGTTGCCGAGGGAATGGAAGTTATTACCGGCGACGCTGAAATTGCAGACGTTCGCCGCACGGTGCTGGAATTGATTTTGAGCAATCATCCCAACGAGTGCCTGACGTGTATCCGCTCCGGTCACTGCGAATTGCAGGACATGGCCAATACTTTCGGCATCGCTTCGTCGCATCTGCCGAGTTTGAACAAAAAATTTGATAAGGACGATTCGACCGGTGCAATCGTCTTGGATCCGTCCAAGTGCATTGTTTGCGGCCGTTGTGTCGATGTCTGCCAAAATCAGCAAAACGTTTGGGCTTTGAGTTATCTCAATCGCGGTCTGGCGACGCGGATTACCGCAGCCGGCGGTATTCCTCTGGCAGACAGTCCTTGTATCAAATGCGGACAATGTTCCGCGCATTGTCCGACCGGCGCGATCGTTGAATTTGACGAGACTCAAAAAGTTTGGGAAATGTTGCGCGATCCGGAAATTTATACGATTGTGCAAATTGCTCCGGCGGTGCGTGTGGCCATCGGAGAGGAATTCGGTTATGACTTCGGTGAAAATTTGACCGGCAAGACTTATGCCGCTTTGCGCCGGCTGGGCTTTAACCGCGTGTTCGACACTAATTTCGGCGCCGATTTGACGATTATTGAAGAAGCGACCGAATTTATCGAAAAGTTTACCAAAAATCTCGACAGCCTGCCGATGTTTACATCATGCTGTCCGGCCTGGGTTGACATGCTTGAAAAGACTTATCCGGATATGATTGAACATTTTTCGACCTGCAAATCGCCGCAATCGATGGTCGGCGCTTTGGCAAAAACCTATTATGCCGAAAAGATGTCGATTAATCCCGCCAAAATCAGGGTCGTTTCAATTATGCCCTGTACGGCCAAAAAGTGGGAAATCAAACGCAGTAAAGACATGAGCAGCTCCGGGTATCAGGATGTTGACGTCTCTCTGACAACGCGCGAACTGTGCCGCATGATTAAACAGGCCGGTATAGATTTTTGCAATTTGCCCGAAGAGACTGCCGACAGCCCGCTCGGCGAGTATTCCGGCGCCGGAACCATTTTCGGAGTGACCGGAGGCGTCATGACGGCGGCTCTGCGCACAGCCTATTTCTATATTACCGGCGAAGAGCTCGGCAAGATTACGTTTGAAGCGATTGAAGGGTTGGACGGTATCAAAGAAGCCGAAGTTGATATCAAAGGAACCAAGGTACGGATCGCGGTTGCGCACGGCTGCGGCAATATAGAAACAATGATTGACCGCATTCGGGAGGCAAAAGCCAACGGTGAAGAAACGCCATATCATTTTATTGAAGTGATGGCCTGCCGCGGCGGTTGTATCTCCGGCGGCGGACAGCCGTGCGTAATGATGCCGGGACAGCCCAAGCCGCGCGGAATTACCGATGATATCCGCAACAAACGTTCGGCCGGTCTGATGAATGAAGACCTGCATGCCGAAAACCGTTTGTCACATCACAACGAATCTGTTAAGACGCTGTATAAAGAATATCTCGGCGAGGCCGGAGGCGATAAGGCTCATCATTTGCTGCATACGCATTATGTCGCCCGCACTCTTTATAAGAAATGAGAAAGTTGACATAACGCCTCATCCGGGACAATTAGTTCAAGCGGGAGCTGCTGTTGCGGCTCCCGGAGGAACGAAATCTATTGCGAATTCTTAAAAAAATACGTTAATTTATGATATAATTTCGATATGAAACATTTAGGAACGATAAAGATACACACGGAAAGATTAACCTTGCGGCCTTTTACAATGAAAGATGCCGCGATGATGTTCGCTAATTGGGCAAACGACGAAGATGTTACAAGATATGTGCCTTGGGATCCTCACGGTTCAATTGATATAACAAAAGAGATCTTAACGGAATGGACAAACGGCTATAAGAACCTCAATTTTTATGAATGGTGTATTGAATACAAAGGTGAAGCCATTGGTAACATTGATGTTATGAAAATAAATGAAGAATTAAAAAAAGCCAAGATTGGCTATTGTCTAGGTAAAAAATGGTGGCACCAGGGGATAACATCCGAAGCTCTTTTGCATATAAAAAATTTTCTTATTGATAAAATTGGCTTTGAACATCTGTGGGCATGTCATCATATTGAAAATCCTAATTCAGGATTAGTTCTTGCAAAATGTGGTTTTCATTATGTTTGTGAAGTTGATGATTGTGAAAAATATATGAACATGGGATCGAAAGTTGTCATTTATGAGTATTAAACAGGCGGTTTCTTAAAACCTCTGCTTTCTGGCATATTTCTTTTATTTTTCAAAAAAATTTCAAAGAGACTTCTATAAATAAGCAAAACCGACCTTTGATATTTTCAGGTCGGTTTTTTGATTAAAGTAAATTTTATAAAAACGCTGCTTAATCTATTTTCCAGCTGTTCAAATATTCTTTTTGAGCAGGAGTAAGCGTATCTATCTCAATACCCATTGATTGAAGTTTAATTTCTGCAATTTTTACGTCAACTTCGTGAGGGAGGGTATATAATTTATTTTCCAGTTTACCGTTATTTTTTACTAAAAATTCAATACCCAAAGCTTGGTTTGCAAAACTCATGTCCATAACGCTGGCAGGATGACCTTCTGCGGCCACAAGGTTTACGATCCTTCCTTCTGCCAGTACATAAACTGATTTTCCGTTATCAAGCACGTATTCTTCCAAAGAAGGTCTGATCTTTTTGATTTCGACAGTATGAGATTTTAAACCTGCAACATTAACTTCATGGTCAAAGTGTCCCGAATTAGCGAGGAAAGCCCCGTCTTTCATTGTCAAAATGTGATGAACATCTACAACATGCTTATCGCCCGTTACCGTTAAGAAAACATCACCTTCTAAAGCCGCTTTTGCTATCGGCATAACTCTGTAACCTTCCATTGCAGCTTCAAGTGCTTTTAACGGATCAATCTCGCAAACGATTACATTTGCGCCAAGAGCTTTTGCTCTTAAAGCAACTCCCCTTCCACACCAACCATATCCGGATACGACAACGGTTTTACCGGCGATAAGAATATTTGCGGCTCTTAAAATGCCATCAAAAGCGCTTTGTCCGGTACCATACCGATTGTCGTACAGATGTTTTGTTAAACTTGTATTAACTCCGACAGCCGGAAATCCAAGGGTTCCTTGAGATTCCATAGCTTGAAGTCTTATAATGCCTGTTGTGGTTTCTTCTGTCGATCCTATAATTTTGCTGATTAAATCGGGTCTTTCGGCATGTATTAGGGAAACCATATCGCAGCCGTCATCAATAACAATATCAGGATTATGTTTCAACGCCTGATGAATATGAGATTTGTACGTTTCAACAGATTCTCCGGCATAACCTAAGACCGGAATATTCCAGTATTTAACGAGAGCTGCAGCAACGTCATCTTGCGTTGACAGAGGGTTAGACGTAACCAATACGGTATCGGCTCCTCCGGCTTGCATTACCGTGCAAAGAGCGGCAGCTTCTTTCGTTACGTGAACGCAGGCCGACAGTTTTAATCCCTTGAACGGTTGTTCTTTGATAAATCTTTCTCTTATCGACTTTAACACCGGCATATCCTTGAATGCCCATTCTATTTGTTTTCTGCCTTGCTCTGCCAAATTAATGTCTTTGATATCGCTTTTAATTTCAGTCATTACCTCTATTTTCTCCTTAGTTATCAAAATAATAATCACTATAACAGATAAATTGATTATTTTCATTATTTATTTCAATAAGTTTATACTTTTTAACATTTCGTACAAATAGTAATTCGGAACATGCTGATAAGCATACTTTCCCGACATTTAAAACACTTTCGTTCAAACTGTTCTTAAAATACATTGAGTTCGCCTGTCTCGGAAAAAGTGGCTGTGGATTCTGATATGTCCCCCGGAAATCAGATAATAAAAATTCCGGGGTGGTAAGCGGAGCTTAAAAAAATGACATCGGTTCAATACCGATGTCATTTTTTTAGTCTTCGTTGTTAAGTAAGGCAAACAACTCTACCGGCTTGTATATTTGGCGAAGTTTTCGGCACAGGTTTTCGTTTTTGAGAATGCGGGAAAGTTTGGCCAGAGCGGTCAGGTGGTCAGCACCGTTGCCTTCGGGAGAAAGCAGCGCGAAAACCAGATCGACCGGCTTCCCGTCAATTGCGTCAAAATCAAGGGGGGACGCCGGTTTTGCCAAAAAGGCGTAAACCCGGTCCAATCCTTCGAAACGTCCGTGAGGCAGAGCCGTGCCGCCGCCAAATCCGGTAGAGCCGAGGTTTTCTCTTTCAAGCAGATTATCAAAAACAGTGCGTTCATCCAAGCCTGTCTGCTTTGCCGCAAGGGATGACAGCTCTTGTAAAAATTCACGCTTGGAATTCGATTTAATGCCGATAAAAATATTTTTTTCGGTCATTATGTCTGCAATGTTCATAATAAAGCCTCTTGCTTATTAATTTATATTATTCTTTGGGTTCAACCCAGCCGATGTTGCCGTCTTTGCGGCGGTATACCATGTTGAACTTGTTGTCGGCGCTGTTTTTAAACATCAGGGCAACTTCGTCATTCAAATCCATATACATGACCGCTTCCGAAACCGTGCAGACAGGAATGTTTGCTTCCAATTCGGCAATCGTCAACGGGGCGTCGGCGATTTCGACTTCTTCGGCGCTTTCGTCAATCGAGAAAACGGCTTCGTTGGCAATTTCGGCAAGGCCGGTTTTGCCTTTGTGGTCGTTCAGTCTTGTTTTGTGACGGCGCAAACGGGTTGCGATATGTTCGTTGGCTGCGTCAAAAGCAGAATAAGGGTCGCCGGCGGTACCGGTGCCTTTGAGAATGATGTTTTTCGCAGGATGAACCGTAACTTCGGCAATGAAGTTGTCTTTTTCTTTGCTGAAAACGACGTTGCAGCTGACCGGAGCCGGGAAATATTTGTTTACGGCGTTCAAAACGTTTTCTTCAACATGCTGACGAAGTCTTTCGCCAATGTCAACTTGATTTCCAGATAATGTGATTTTCATAATTCTTCCTTGCAAAATATATATTAAAATTTTTGACGCTTTAGAGTTAATAACTAAAATTTGTAAGCATTCAAACAGTTTGTTACAAATACAATTTTATTTTATCAAAGTCAATATAAAAGTCAAGTTCGGCAGCGGGCTTATCTACGCTTTTGACGCTTGCGTTCCGCAGAGGTCGGCAGCTTGAGAGCTTCCCGGTATTTGGCGACGGTGCGACGGGCAATCTTTATGCCTTCGCCGGCCAAAAGGGTGACAATATTGTCGTCGGAGAGGATGGCGTCAGGCGTTTCGGCTTCGATCAGCCGGCGGATTTTGTGTTTGATGCTTAGCGTTGAGGTGTCTTCTTTTCCTATATAGCTGCCTGCCGCCTGTGAGAAAAAATATTTAAGTTCGAAAATTCCGCGCGGCGTGTGCATATATTTGCGATTTGTAACGCGGCTGACTGTACTTTCGTGCATTTCCAGGTTATATGCAATGTCTTTCAGGCTCAACGGCCTAAGGTAATCGAGGCCTTTTTCAAAAAACGGCATCTGAAGACGGACAATTTCTTCGCTGACGCGCAAAATCGTTTCTGCGCGCTGGTGCATGGCCTTGATCAGAAAACCGGCGTGACGGAGGTTTTCGTTAAGGAAGCGTTTGGAGGATCGGTCACGCTTCAGAATATCCGTATAATAGGAACGGTTAATCAGCAGGCGGGGAAGAGACATGTTGTTGAGTTCGACACGGTAGTCTCCGAGCGCGTTGCGCTTTACGAAAACGTCGGGTATTACGTAAGCGGCAATATCGTTGTCGTATTTTTCCAAAGGCTTGGGATTAAGCGCTTTGATGTCGGCAATCATTTCGTTCAGCTCTTCCGCATCTGCCATGCATATCTTTTGCAGTTCTTTAAATTTACGTTCGGCCAGCAGACCGAGGTTGTCAAGCAGTTTGGCAATGACGGGATCATAACGATTGTTGTCTTTGAGCTGGATTGTCAGGCATTCTTTGAGATCGCGCGCAAAAATTCCCGACGGTTCGAAGGCCTGGAGCTGACTTAAAACCCCGGCAACTTCGTTTTGTGTTGAGTGCAGGCGGTTTGCGATTTGTGCAATGTCGCCGCGGAAATATCCCGCAGCGTCAAGTTGCTCGCTTAAGAGGCGGGCGATAATTCGCTGTTTCGGCGAGGCAATGTTGAGTTCAATTTGTCGTTCAAGCAACTCATAAACGGAAACGGTGTCGGCCAGTTTTTTTTCACAATAATCAAAGTTTTCGTCGAGGTTTCGGTTCTTGCCGCGGTTGTAATCGTTCCAGTCGCCAGGGCTTTCTTCGTAGCCGGTGCTGTCGCTTCCGGAGTCGCCGAAATTTGAATCGTAATCGATGTTGTCGGGGGCAAATTCGTCTTCGGCGGCCGGAGGTTCGGAATCATAGTCGTCAATCGTCGGTACGGAAGTCGGAACATCGTCCGAAGCGGAATCCTCTTCGCGTTCGAGCAGCGGGTTTTTGACCAGTTCCTGTTCGATAACCTCGGAAAGCTCCAAATTGGACATTTGCAACAGATTAATCGCCTGACGCAGTTGCGGCGTCATTAACAGGGACTGAGACTGCCGTATTTCCAGCTTGGGCGTGAGAGCCATTGCAAAATCCTCAGAGTTGCAGAGGGGTTACATTGAAAAGTCGTCGCCGAGATAGACTTTGCGGACTTCTTTGTTGGCGACGATTTCGGCGGGAGAGCCTTCCATCAAAACGGTACCGCCGTGCAAAATATAGGCGCGGTCAGTAATATCGAGCGTTTCGCGAACGTTGTGGTCGGTTATGAGAACGCCGAGGCCGCGGTGTTTGAGTTGCGAAACCAGGTTGCGTATTTCACCGACGGCAATCGGATCGATGCCGGCCAGGGGTTCGTCCAACAGAATATAATGCGGCTGACTTGCCAAAGCCCGCGCGATTTCCAGACGGCGCCGCTCGCCGCCGGATAAGGCGATAGCCGGACTTTTGCGCAGATGGGATATTGAAAATTCGCTTAAAAGCTCTTCCAGCATGTCTTCGCGTCTGCTTTCGTCATCAATGACGATTTCCAGGATCGCTTTAATGTTGTCTTCAACGCTCAGCGAGCGAAAAATCGAAGCTTCCTGCGGCAAGTAGCCGATGCCGAGACGGGCGCGGCGATACATGGGCAGATCGGTAATGTCCTGACCGTCAATGTGAACATCGCCGTAATCGGGCGTAATCAGGCCGGTAACGCAGTAAAAACAGGTGGTCTTGCCGGCACCGTTCGGGCCGAGCAGGCCGACGGCTTCCCCGCGGCGAACATTGAGCGAAACATTGCGCAGCACCGGCCGGTTTTTATATTTTTTGCCTATGTTGAAGATTTCGAGCTTGGACTGTGGAGAAAAACTTGTTGTCATGGATTATTTCTTTTCCTTAAAGACGCCTTTAACGCGGTTTTTGGGCGAGCCAGACAGCAATTTGCTGATACCGGTGTTGATGTTGGTTTCGGCTTTGTCTCCGTGCAGGACATTGCCGTCTTGGTTAATGCTGACGTTGTCTGACAGTCGGATAAGCCCGTCCTGCGGCAGATAAGTCCCCTTGTCGGCGGTAACGGTCGCATCTTTTGTGACAATTTTGACGTTTCCGAAAATGTCGACTTTTTGCAGGGTCAGGTTTTGAGTTTTATCATTTTCCTTAACAAAATAAGCAATCATTTTGTCGGAATACAGCTTGTTTTGTTTCTTGTCGACGGCCATAACTTTTCCGAGGGCAATCGCTTTTTGCAGTTTCGGATAGTAGGTGATGCTGTCTTCGGCAGTAATGGTTTCGTTTCCGGTGTCGATTTTGGCCGGTTTGCCGATTAGGACGGCTTCGTCTTTCAGCAGATCATAATCCAGGTTGTCGCCGAAAGCCTGAGCCTTGGCGCTTGACATGCGGACGCGGCCAGCCGCGGTAACGCGGGTAATGCTGTTTTTGGCGCCGTTTTTGCCGCCATCATAGTAGCCGGTGAGCGTGTCGGCTTTGACGCTCATGTCGTCTTTGGAGGCGACGGCGTTTCCGGCGGCAACCATTTTCTGAGATTTCTGATGCCATTCAACGCGTTGTTCGGCAGTGATGTCGATGTCCGAGGCGGACGCGGCGGCAACGGCGGACAAAGCGGCAAGAAAGGTAAGATAAGCCAGTTTCATCAGTTTTTCCTTTGCAGACTTTCTTCTTTTATGGTCATTTCGGTATGGCCGGTAAAAGCTAAGATAGAATCGGAGTTGAGTATTTCAAACCCCTGAGATGACAAATTTCCGAGAAAACCCTCCGCGGTTACCGGCTTGTTTCCATAGCCGCGGGTCTCTTCAAAGTTGTAAAAGGCTTCGCTGGTTTTGACGGTCATTCCTTCGCTGTAAAAGAGCTCAACATTGTCACGAAGTTCAAAAATTCCGGTCGTTTGGTCATAATAGCCGACCGGCGCTTTGATGTTGGTCCAGGTTGTCGGGGAGGAAGGAAGCATGCCTTCGGGATTAATAAATTTGACCAGTTTGGAACCGGGTTCGGTTTCGTCAATGTTGTCGGCAATGAAATTATTGACGCGGTTGTTCTTATCGGTGATGTAAAAGACGGTGTTTTCGACATGAAGTTTTTCGAGTTCGCCTTGTTTGGGATGAGTAATGTCAAGGCGGATATCGCGAATGTCTTTTTTGAGGCTCGGAAGCACCAGCAGGACGCCGATCAAAACAGCCGCAATGCTCGGCAAAAGAAGTTTTGCGGCATGTACGAAACGCGAATGACGGCTGCGTCTGTCTTCCGGCCGGTCTTTCGGCTGTTCCGAATCGGCGTTGAAATACGCGTCTATGTCTTTTATGTCCACCATCTGACGATTAGGCTACACCGATACGCAGACAGTCATGAATATGAATAATGCCGATCGGCTTATCGTCTTGCGTAACAAACAACTGGGTAATGCCTTTGCCGGTATTGTTCATGATTTTGAGCGCTTCGGCGGCCAGAATGTCGGGGGTGATGACCTTGGGGCTGCGCGTCATGACGTCGGCGGCTTTGCGGTTCAGAATGTCGGAAGACATGCAACGGCGGAGGTCGCCGTCGGTAATGATACCGATCAGGTTGCCGTCGTTATTGACAATGCCGACGCAGCCGAGCATTTTGGAACTCATGGTAAGCATGGCTTCCTGCATGGAAGCATCTTCTTTGATTAGCGGAATTTCGTCTCCCGTATGCATGAGATCGGACACTTTTTGGAGAATGGCTCCGAGTTTACCGCCGGGGTGGCGTTTTTTGTAGTCAATCTGCGAAAAGCCTTTGCGTTCCATCAGGCAAACGGCCAGAACATCGCCCAAAACCAGCGTTGCAGTGGTTGATGAGGTCGGCGCCAGGCCGAGCGGGCAGGCCTCGCCGTTGTCAGGCAGGCGGAGCAGAATGTCTCCGGCTTTGCCGAGAGAACTGTCGGGATTTTTGGTCATGGCAATCAACGGGATGCCGTAGCGTTTGCAATAAACCAGAATATCGGACAATTCGCGCGATTCACCGCCATTGGATATTGCAAGGACAACGTCTTTTTCGGTAAACATGCCGAGATCGCCATGGCTGGCTTCGGCAGGATGAACAAAAAACGAAGGCGTGCCGGTGGAGGCTAAGGTGGCAGCGATTTTACGTCCGATGTGGCCGGATTTTCCCATACCGGTAACAAGAACGCGTCCCTGCGTGTTTTGCATGAGGTCAAGAGCCTGAGACAGTGAATCGTCCAGCTCGTTTTCCATGACCCGAAGCGCGTCAACTTCGCGGTCTATGGTTCTTTTGGCGCATACGATATCATTATTGGAAGCAGTCATAATCTTTCCTCGACTTTAAAAGTTACTCAATGTCTTTGAAAATATTATTTTCCGTCGGGAAAGGCAAGGATTATTTGTCTGTTATGCAAGAATTATGCCGCTTTTCATTCCCTGCGAAAGTTTTGAACGAGGCGTATTTTGCCGGATATGCCTGCCTGATGAGGCTGAAAACAGGAAGAATTTTAATTTGCAATATTGCCCTTTGTCAAACTTGTTTGGACTTAAATAGACTCAAAAATGCCGCTTCTTTTGCCGCGGAGACAGAGTCTAATCAGAGGGTTAGAGGCACGTGCTCCGGATGATAGAAACTTTTTTGGACTCAAAAACTTTTTTTGTAAAAAATGGTTGACTTGACGGGCAGATGAATCTAGTATGCCGAGACTCAATAAAGAAAGAGCAAGGCTTTTTCATGTCTTGTGCACGGCTTTTGAGAGTGAATTTTAACAATAATTTTAATACTTTAAGGAAATTTGTGATGCCTACAATTAATCAGTTAATTCGTAAATCACGAACACCAAAAGTGAAGAGAAACAAAGTTCCGGCTTTGAAAGCTTGCCCACAAAAACGCGGTGTTTGTACAAGGGTTTATACGACAACCCCGAAAAAACCTAACTCCGCTTTGCGTAAAGTGGCTCGCGTTCGTCTGACAAACGGCTTTGAAGTAATCAGTTATATCCCTGGTGAAGGTCACAATCTTCAAGAACACTCAGTGGTACTGATTAGAGGCGGCCGTGTAAAAGACTTACCTGGTGTTCGTTATCATATCATTCGTGGTACCTTGGATACTCAAGGTGTATCTAAACGTCGTCAACGTCGTTCTTTGTACGGCGCCAAGAGACCGAAATAAGGAGTATAGAAGATGTCACGTCGTCATACAGCTGAAAAAAGAATCGTACTGCCCGACGCCAAGTTCGGCGATAAGGTAGTCGCTAAATTTATTAACAACGTAATGGAGCATGGTAAGAAAGCCGTAGCCGAGAAGATCGTCTATTCCGCTTTTGACATCATTGCAGCCAAATCGAAACAGGATGCTTTGAAGATTTTTGCCGAAGCCATCGAAAATGTCAAACCTTTGGTTGAGGTTAAGTCCCGCCGCGTCGGCGGTGCGACGTACCAGGTACCGATGGAAGTCCGTCCGGACCGTCGTCAGGCCTTGGCTATCCGCTGGATCATTGATGCAGCCAAAAAACGTTCGGAAACCACAATGACGGAAAAACTTGCCAACGAACTGTTGGATGCCGTCGCCAATAAAGGTTCCGCCGTTAAAAAACGTGAGGATACTCATAGAATGGCCGAAGCCAACAAGGCTTTCTCCCATTATAAATTTTAACCGATACAGTATAGGAAAATACAATGGCTCGTACACATAAATTGGAAATGTATAGAAACATCGGTATTATGGCGCACATTGATGCCGGTAAAACGACTACCAGTGAGCGCATCCTGTACTATACCGGCCAAACCCATAAAATCGGCGAAGTTCATGAGGGCGCTGCCACCATGGACTGGATGGAACAGGAGCAGGAACGCGGCATTACCATTACGTCCGCGGCGACGACCTGTTTCTGGAAAGGCTACAGAATTAACCTGATCGATACGCCGGGTCACGTTGACTTCACTGTCGAGGTTGAGCGTTCGCTGCGCGTATTGGACGGTGCGATTACCGTGTTTGATTCGGTTGCCGGCGTTGAACCGCAATCCGAAACCGTCTGGAGACAGGCCGACAAATACGGCGTGCCGAGAATCTGCTTCTGCAACAAGATGGATCGTATCGGAGCCAACTTCTATCGTTGTCTGGATATGATCGTTGATCGTCTGGGGGCAAAGCCTTTGGCCATGCAGTTGCCGATCGGTGCCGAATCCGAGTTTCGCGGCGTTGTTGACCTGCTCAACATGAACGCTATCGTCTATACGGGCGATACGGCTGATTCTCCGATTGAAATTCAGGAAATCCCGGCGGATTTGAAAGATAAGGCCGAAGAATATCATCATCAGCTGGTCGAGTTGGCCGTTGAAGAAGACGAGCAGGCCATGGAAGATTATCTGGAAGGCAAAGAAGTTTCCACCGAAACTCTGAAGAAATGTATCCGCAAGGGTACCATTGCTCAGCATTTCGTTCCGGTCTTCTGCGGTACTGCTTTCAAGAATAAAGGTGTTCAGCCTTTGCTTGACGCGGTTATTGACTATTTGCCGTCGCCTTTGGATATTCCCGCCGTTACGGGCATTAATCCCAATACGGATGCCGAAGAAGTTCGCAAGCCTGCGGATGAACAGCCTTTGGCTGCTCTGGCTTTCAAGATCATGAACGACCCGTTTGTCGGTTCGCTCACGTTTACCCGTATTTATTCGGGTACCATGACAGCCGGTTCTTATATTTACAACTCGGTTAAGGACAAAAAAGAACGCGTCGGCCGCATGTTGTTGATGCATTCGAACAAACGTGAGGATTTGAAAGAAGCGCATGCCGGCGATATTATCGCTCTGGCCGGTCTGAAAGATACGACTACGGGTGATACGCTGTGCGACGCATCCAAGCCGATTGTTCTGGAAAACATGGTTTTCCCTGAGCCGGTTATTGAGTTGGCGGTTGAGCCGAAGACAAAAGCCGACGTTGAGAAAATGGGGTTGGCTTTGTCCCGTCTGGCGATGGAAGACCCATCTTTCAAGGTATCTTCGGATCCGGACAGCGGCCAAACCATCATTAAAGGCATGGGCGAATTGCATTTGGATATTATCGTCGATCGTCTGAAACGTGAATTCAAAGTCGAATGCAATGTCGGCGAACCGCAGGTAGCTTATCGCGAAACCATTACCAAGTCTTGTGACATTGAGTATACGCATAAGAAACAGTCCGGTGGTGCCGGTCAGTTTGCTAAGGTCAAAATCAAATTTGAACCGATTGAAGGCTATACCGGGTTTGAGTTTGAGAACAGCGTTGTCGGCGGTAACGTTCCCAAGGAATATATTCCCGGTGTTGAAAAAGGATTGCGTACGGCTATGGATGCCGGTGTTATTGCAGGGTATCCCGTTACCGGTGTTAAATGCAATCTTTATGACGGTGCTTATCATGAAGTCGACTCTAACGTTATGTGCTTTGAGATTGCTGCCCGTGCAGCATTCAGAGAAGGTATGCGTCAGGCGTCTCCGAAACTGTTGGAACCGATTATGAAGGTTGAGGTTGTCACTCCTGAGGAATATATGGGCGATATTATCGGCGATTTGAACTCTCGCCGCGGCTTGGTCAACGGTATGGATCAGCGTGCCAATGCCCGTGTTATCGACGCGCATGTTCCGTTAGCCAATATGTTCGGCTATGTCAACACGTTGCGTTCGTTGTCTCAGGGACGCGCCCAGTTTTCGATGGTCTTCGATCATTATGCCGAAGTACCGAAGGATGTGGCTGACAAGGTAAAAGCCAAAAATTCATAGGATTTCCGTTTTATAGGGCATCTAGGGCGGTTTGGTTCAGTTCGAAAAATTCATGTACTTCTTTGTACACTAAAATTTTTCTCACTTTCCAAATCACCCTGTCTGCTCCTCTAAGAGCGAAAATCAGACAAGAAAAATTTTTTTATTAACTAATTTTATTTGGAGTAAATCTAAATGGCAAAAGAGAAGTTTGAGCGGAATAAGCCGCACTGCAACATCGGGACGATCGGTCACGTAGACCACGGCAAGACGACTTTGACGGCAGCAATCACGAAAGTATTGGCGGAACAGGGCGGTGCAAGTTTCACGGCGTATGACCAGATTGATAAAGCGCCTGAAGAGAAAGCGCGCGGTATCACCATTTCGACGTCGCACGTAGAATATGAGACGGCGAATCGTCACTATGCACACGTAGACTGCCCGGGTCACGCGGACTATGTAAAGAACATGATTACCGGAGCGGCCCAGATGGACGGCGGTATTCTGGTCGTAAGCGCAGCCGACGGTCCGATGCCGCAGACGCGCGAGCACATTCTTTTGGCTCGTCAGGTCGGCGTACCGGCTCTGGTTGTCTTCATGAACAAATGCGATCAGGTAGACGATCCCGAATTGCTGGAACTCGTAGAAATGGAAATCCGTGATCTGTTGAGTTCTTATGACTTCCCCGGAGACGAAATTCCGATTATCAAAGGATCAGCATTGGTAGCGTTGGAAGACGGGGATCCGAAACTTGGCAAAGAAGCGATTTTGTCTTTGATGGAAGCTGTAGACAGCTACATTCCGCAGCCTGAACGCCCGAAAGATCAGCCGTTCCTGATGCCGATTGAAGACGTATTCTCGATTTCCGGTCGCGGTACGGTGGTAACCGGTCGTGTAGAACGCGGCGTATTGAAGGTTGGCGACGAAATCGAGATCGTCGGCATCAAACCGACCCAGAAGACGACCTGTACCGGTATCGAAATGTTCCGTAAGCTTCTTGACAGCGGCGAAGCCGGCGACAACATCGGCGTATTGCTGCGCGGAACGAAGAGAGAAGAAGTTGAGCGTGGTCAGGTTCTGGCAGCCCCTGGAACGATTACCCCGCATACGGATTTCAGCTGCGAATGCTATATTCTGACGAAAGAAGAAGGCGGTCGTCATACGCCGTTCTTCAGCAACTATCGTCCTCAGTTCTACTTCCGTACGACGGACGTTACTGGCGCGATTGAATTGCCGGAAGGCACGGAGATGGTAATGCCCGGAGACAACATCCGGATGACAGCGAAACTGATTCACCCGATTGCGATGAACGAAGGTTTGCGCTTTGCGATCCGCGAAGGCGGTCACACCGTCGGTGCCGGCGTCGTATCCAAAATCATTAAGTAA